>JAAWDX010000008.1 GCA_022794035.1 Lachnospiraceae bacterium
AGCCACCCTCAACCGCTTAATCAAAGAAATCGTCGTGCATGAGCGCATTGACGAAAATAAAACAAGACACATTTCTATCGAAATTCATTTTAATCTCAAACCCATCCCGGAGGTGGAACAGGTCACTGCCTGACCTGTCCCGCCGGGACGGTTCTCTTAACAACACCATATAGAGTTTTTGTACGCCGCCGCCCGCCATCGAGCAGAGTTTTTACACCTAATTGGGGATAAAACAGTACATGCCCTGCGGCGCATCCTGAATGTAAGCCCCTGTCGGCACCTGCCTTATAATATGATACACATTCAGATAATCAGGCGCCGGCGATACGAGCCCAATCATGGCCATGGGCCAAAAAATGGCGTTGAGCGTCTGATTCTCCGAAACCAAAAACGCAATCAGCGGGATCACTCCCAAAATCATCGGAAGCAGCGCCATGGCAATAAATCGCTTTTTGGAGATAGGCTCCTTGCACTTCATGTAGAACATGAACTGACTCGGTATGAAGCCAATATAGGCCGTCGCTTCCTTCGGCTGCAAAACGGCATGCAGCAGCTCATGGAGCAGGCAGCAGGCAATTCCCAGGAGAATTCCCAGCGGAATCATCGGGCGAATCATCGGGAAGTCCTGCATCATCTCTTTTTTTACAAAAAGAAGCGCAAGACAGAGCAGCATACAGGGCAGTGCGAAAACCAGGGATGTCCACATATAATGCTCCGAAACCCTAAGCTCTTTGGCACCCTGCGGCCTTTCCTTCACTTCTAAAAGTACGGGATCATCCGCTTTCGTAATTCCTTTAAAAACAATTTTCGGCACTGCTTGATTCCCCTTTTCTTTGCGTTTTCTGTAGCATACCGAAAATTCTCCAGACCGTCAATCTTTTTTTACTATATTTTGCTTCATGGGCTCTCCTTCCTTTTTGAGAAACCGCACCCTAATCGTTGTGCCCTTCCCCGGGCGGCTGCAAAGGTCAATTTCCGCCCCATGCAGCCGCGCCGCATGCTTGACGATCGAAAGCCCCAGTCCCGTTCCGCCGATCTCCTTAGAATGGCTCTTGTCCACGCGGTAAAACCGCTCAAAAACCCGTTCCTGGTGCTCCGGCGGGATTCCTATCCCACTGTCTGAAACTGAAAGCACAGTAAAGTCCTTTTCTTTCCTTAACTGAATGACAGCAAAGCCTCCCGGATGATTATATTTAATCGCATTATCACAGAGATTATACAAAATCTCCTGCAAGAGCTGCCGTATACCATATACCGCTGCCGGCGCTGCTTCAAGGCTCAGCGTTACCTTTCTCTTTTTTGCTTCTTCTTCCAAGGAGCTTATGGTCTGCTTTGCTAATGCTGCAAGATCGACCATCTCCCATTTCATATCCTCCGCGCCTTCATCCAGATGCGATAGTTTAATAATATCTTCCACCAGCTGAATCATGCGCTGCGATTCCGTATAGATCCTGCGGGCAAAGGCGGCCGTATCCTCCTGCCTTACCAGGCCGCCCATCATCAGCTCTGCACTGCCCAAAATCGTATGCAGCGGCGTTTTAAGCTCATGCGAGACATTTGCTGTAAATTCTCTGCGCAGCTGCTCGGCCTTCTCCTTTTCCGTAATATCCAAAAGCAGCAAGACAATGCCGGACAGCGTATCTCTCAGGATAACCGGACTGGCGCCCACCTGATACCTGCCTTTTCCAAGATCCATCACGGTTTCTGCATACTCACCCTTTTTAGCCTTATCGATCAGCATTTCAAGCTCTTCATTCTGGCTAACCGTCAAAAGATTTCTGCCTACATTAAGCGTATCGATGCCAAACAAATCTGCTGCTGCCTGATTGATACTGAGTATGGTTCCGCTCTGGCTCATCAAAATGAGCCCCTCCTTCATAGAAGAGATCAGCACATCCAGCTCATTTTTTTTCTGAATCAGCTCCTGCTTTTGCCGTCTGATTTCCTTCTGCTGCAGATCAATGCGTCCAAGAAGCGGCGACAGCTCGTCATAGCCTTCATTTTCCATAGGCCTTTCCAGATTGATTTCGTTAAAAGGCTTTACCAGCTTTTTAGCTAACCGGGCAGCCAAAATCATCGACACGGCAACAGCCGCCACAAAAATGATGCAGATGGGCTGCAGCATGCCAATCGTGAGAACCAGCAGCGTATTTTGCACCGCCGACAACCGAATCACTGTGCCGTCCGTCAGCCGCTTGGCGCAGTAAAAATAACGCTCTGTCAATGTAGAAGAATACCGCGAGCTGCTTCCGTGTCCGTCTGTCAAGGCTTCCTTTACTTCCTCCCGCTCAAGATGGTTTTCCATCTCCCCAGCCTTAGAAATACTGTCATACAAAACGCTGCCTTCTGCGCCGATCCACGTAATCCGGCAGTCCTTCACGCTGAGCCCCTCTAAATAGGCAGCCCCCTCGTGCTCTACTCCCTGCGCGGCCAGCTCCGTCTGAATCTGCAGCTGGTCCTGCTGCACACCAGAATAGTAATCATAAAGAATCGTCATAAAAAGCAAAAAGGAGGCCAGAAAAACACCTATGGCCACCACAAAAATCGTACGAAATATTCGCTTCGTCATGCCTTCGCCTCCATACGGTAGCCTACGCCGCGAACGGTTTCTATATAGGCTCCCAATTCTCCCAGCTTTGTCCGCAGCGTACCGATATGCACATCCACCGTTCTGGTTTCTCCTGTATAGTCAGGGGCCCAAATCCGGTCCAAAAGCTGATCCCGGGTAAACACCTTTCCCGGGTTTTCCATAAATAGCTGCAGCAGTTCGTATTCCTTCAGCGTAAGGGTGATGCGCTTTCCATATATAAATACCGTGTGATCTGCTGTATTCATCTGTATCTGGCCAGCACAGAGCAGCCCTCTACTGCCGGTCTGCCGCATCCTGCGCAGCAGCGCCTTTACCCGGGAAACCATCTCCAGCATGCCAAAGGGCTTTGCCAGATAATCATCTGCGCCAAGATCCAGTGCAAACACCGTATCATATTCCGTTCCCTTTGCCGTCGCCATGATCACCGGGATATATGCCGTTTCTATATGGCTCCTCAGTTTTCTTAAAATGGTAATGCCATCCTCGCCCGGCAGCATAATATCCAGCATAACCAGCTCCGGCTTTTCTTCCTTCATCGCCTCAAAAAATGCGGCGCCGTCGGCAAAGCCTTTTGCCTCCAGTCCGGCCGAGCTCAGCGCATAAATCATCAGCTCACGAATCGCGGTATCATCCTCTACACAAAATATCATACATGCCACATCCTTTCTCACAGCCTGTATTTTATCATATATTCCTCAAATTTGCTTTGAAATTCTACCGGATCTTTCCGAAAATCCCGCAGCGACTCATGGATATTCATATTATTTTGCGCTATGTCCATAATACAGCCTGCAATATTAGAACAATGATCTGCCGTTCGCTCCAGATTGGTAAGGATGTCCGACCAGACAAACCCTGCCCCGATCGAGCACCGTCCCTCCTGCAGCCGTTTTATATGACTGCTTCTCAGCTTTTCTTTTAACCGGTCGATCACCTGCTCCAGCGGCTCTACCTTGGCCGCTGTTTTTAAATCATTTTCTAAAAAGGCCGTGAGCGAAAGATCCAAAATTTCCTGCACCGCTGAAGCCATCACATGATACTGCTCTGCTGCCTCCGCCGTCAGACGCATCTCCTTATTTTTAAGCTCCTCTGCCGACTCTAAAAGATTCACGCCATGGTCTGCAATCCGCTCAAAATCTCCGATAATTTTCAGCAGCTTTGCCGCCTGGCGGCTATCGCTTTCACTAATGCGCCGCGTACTCAGGTGCACTAAATACGTGCCTAATATATCTTCATAATGATCTGTCAGGTCTTCCCTTTTGCGGATCGATTCTGCTAAGCCTTCTGCATCATTCTCTAACGATGCAAGCCCTTCCTTCAGTGCGGCTGCCGCCGTTTCTGCCAGCTTTGCAGCGACCTCCTGCCCGCGTTCCAACGCAATAGACGGCGTAGCAAAAAGCCTCTCGT
Organism: Lachnospiraceae bacterium; assembly: GCA_022794035.1. NCBI lineage: Bacteria > Bacillati > Bacillota > Clostridia > Lachnospirales > Lachnospiraceae > Lachnospiraceae bacterium. The sequence goes on from JAAWDX010000008.1 coordinate 3,998, forward strand.
CCAGCTCCTCTTTAGCCTCCGCCCCCTGCTGCGGATTGTCAGGAAGCAGAAATTTCACCAGCCTTTCCAAAACTCCCGTCATTGGCAGAAGCAGCAGTGTACATAAGAGGTTAAAAATCGAATGAGATACAGCAATCCCCAGCAGCGATGCCGGCGCTTCCAGCAGTGCCGGTGAAAGGACTCCTTTTATAAGCCAAAACACCGTTAGCCATACCGCCGTGCCTATCATGTTAAATAATAGATGCACCATGGCCGCTCGTTTTGCATTTTTATTGGCGCCTACAGAGGAAATCATCGCTGTAACGCAGGTGCCGATATTTTGGCCCATAATAATCGGAATGGCCGCTCCATACGATACCTGCCCCGTGATCGCCAGCGCCTGCAAAATGCCTACAGAGGCGGAGCTTGACTGAATCACGGCCGTTAAAACCGCTCCGGCAAGCACACCCAAAATGGGGTTTTGAAATAAAATAAACAGGTTTTGAAATGCCGGCAGGCTGCTAAGCCCTGCCACAGCCCCCGACATCGTCTCCATGCCAAACATCAGCGTCGCAAAGCCAAGCAGGATCAGCCCCGTATCCTTCTTCTTGGAGCTTTTGCAAAACATATAGCATATGATCCCTATGAGGGCCAGCACCGGCGTAAAGGAAGAAGGCTTCAGCAGCTTCACGAAAACATTGCTGCTCTCAATGCCAGCTAGGCTGAGTACCCATGCCGTTACCGTCGTGCCGATATTAGCCCCCATGATGACATTGATGGCCTGCTTCAGCGTCATGAGACCGGAATTAACAAATCCCACCACCATGACCGTTGTGGCCGATGAGCTCTGAATCACTGCTGTCACACCCAGCCCTGTCAAAAGCCCTGCCACCCTGCCGGTGGTAAGCCGCCCAATCAGAGCCCGAAGCCGGCCGCCGGCTCTGCGCTCCAGCGACTGCCCCATAATATTCATACCAAATAAAAACAGACTTAACCCGCCCAGCAGCGACAATACCTGAAAGATATCCATAGATTTTGCTCCTTTGCCCTCACACCTGATTTTTACCCATTCAAAATACCAAATCTACATCAAATCTGTTATCAGGTTTCTGTAAAATCTATGTAAAGTCTGCCCTTAAAGCTCTATTTCAATACCTTCCTCTGCGTAATACTGCGCCTGTGCCATCCACAGCGCATGATATTTCCCCTTCTCGTTTCCTACCAGCCGGTCATGACTGCCGGATTCTACAATGCTCCCCCTGTCAAACACCGCAATCTGATCGCAAAAGCGGCAGGAGGACAGACGATGACTGATATAAATAGCTGTATGATCCCCTACAATCTCATTGAATCTGGTATAAATTTCCGACTCTGCCACCGGATCCAGCGCCGCCGTGGGCTCATCTAAAATAATAAACGGTGCCTCTTTATACAGCGCACGTGCCAGCGCAATCTTCTGCGCCTCGCCGCCTGACACATCCACGCCTGCCGCATCCGTTTCCTTATAAAGGCAGGTATCCAGCCCCTGCGGAAGCTCCTGAAGTCGCTCACCAAATCCTGCACGCACCAAACAGTCCTCTGCACGCACGCGGTCCACAGCGCAGCCAGAAGCCACATTTTCACCCACCGGCAGTGCGAACAGCTTAAAATCCTGAAACACAACCGAAAAGAGATTCATATACTCTGCATAATTATACTTATCAATCCGGATTCCATTGAGCAAAATCTCGCCCTCCGTAGGATCATACAGCCGGCACAGCAGCTTAATAAACGTCGTCTTCCCGCTGCCATTTTCCCCCACAACAGCCAGCCTCTCCCCCACATGGAACTTAAAGGAAACATGCCGCAGCGCCCATGTCTTGCTGCCCGGATAGCAAAATCCCACATCGCGAAACTCAATCTCATATTTTTGATCCATCCGCTTTTCCACACTCAGCGACCCCTTGTACATTCCATTCGGGATATCCAAAAACTCAAACAGCTGCTTCAAAAACGGCGCATTGTTGCGCATATCCTCTATCTGGCCAACCATTTGCGAAAGCCCTTTCGCCAGTGTTGTGGCCGCTGCAATATACTGCGTCACCGCGCCAGCGCCAAAAGCTCCCGCCCATGCCTTGGCGCAAACATACAGATACAGAATTCCGGTGCACAGTACCGACAGCATCCCCGAAGCGGCCATATAAAAACCGCCTGTTTTCTTTGCATACTGCGCAAACAAGCCTTGCGAACCAAAAGCTCCTGTTTTTACACCCTTTTGTATATATTCCTCGCACATCCGATCCTGCCGGTAGATCCGTATATCCATCGCCTTTTCCCGATCATAAGGAAGAGCGCTATAAAAACTAAACAACAGGTTCCCCAGCACATGATCATTCACATGTTCTACCCAAAAATAGTCTGCCTTCGCAGCCAGCCTCGGACCAATATAAATAATCAGCAGCAAAACCGTTAAAAGCCCCAGCAAAAAAAGCGGATGGTTCAAGATGACAAGCCCACCTGCTGTCTCCGGGATCGGGCTGGTGAACAAGCTAGCCGTTAATAAAACCGCTCCCAAAACCGTGCAAAACGCTTCTAAAACGCTCTCTATATTCCCGGCTGCGTGATAGATCCCCCAAGACGCACTCCTTGCAGCTTGTTCGATTTTCGTTATCCGTTCCTTCGTTTCTGCTTTGTCAAGCTCCATATAATCCATCCGCAGCAGCTTTTCATCCAAAATGCTGCCCAATTTCATAAAACGAGATTGCTTCTCTGCTTCATGGTAACGGAGCAAAACGCTGCGAACTGCTCCAAGCAGCAGCGTGACCGCCAATAGGATACAGACCATATGCCTTAAAACCTCTGGTCTGCATGCTCCGGCTAATTCTCCGATGATCTGTGCCGACAAGTAAATCTCTATATATGGCATCAGCGCTTTAACAAATACAGAGCTTATGCTCAGCAGCATCATTTTAGGAAACCGTTTACATAAAAATTTGAATCCGCGAAAATTTACCCTAAAGGATTCTCTCCATGAGAATTTTTTCTCCTGCTCACTCATTCTTTTCTCCCCCCTTACTTGTAATATTCGCTTTGCACATTAAATAACGCTGCATACATACCGTCCTGTGCTAGCAGCTGCGCATGTGTGCCTTCTTCCCTAATCTTTCCATCCTGCAGCAGAATAATACGATCGCAAAACCTTGTTGAGGCCAGGCGATGTGAAATATAGACCGATGATTTGCCAAGCGTCATTTCATGATATCTCTGATAGATATCTTCCTCTGCCAGCGGATCAAGCGCCGCTGTGGGTTCATCTAAAATGATCATGGGCGCATCCTTATACAGGGCTCTTGCCAGCATAAGTCTCTGCATCTCTCCGCCCGAGAGCATGATTGCATCCTGATAAACGCTTTTTTCTAAAAATGTCTGATATCCTTCCGGAAGGCTCTCCACCTTTTCTGTTAAGCCTGCGCTGGCAATACTGCGCTGCACCCGCTCCATATCCATTTCCAATTTGCTTTGCGTCACATTTTCTGCAATGGTAGCGGCCAGCACAGAAAACTGCTGAAATACGGCGGAAAACATTTGATAGTAATCCCGCCTGTTCAGTAAGCGGATATCCTTTCCATTCAGCAGCACCCGGCCCTCTGTCGGATCTAAAAAGCCGCATAAAATCTTAACCAGCGTTGTTTTTCCGGCGCCGTTAAGTCCCACGATCGCCAGCTTTTCTCCCGGGCTCAGTGTTAAATTGATATGGGAAAGCGTATCCTTTTCAGCTCCCGGATAGCGAAAAGACACATCCTCCAAACAAATTTCATAGGCTTTTTCTGGCTCTATGATCAGATGTTCCCCCTCTTCTAGTAAAAATGGCTCTGGATACTCCTGCAGCTCTCTTACACTGCAGATTTCTAAGCTCTGCTGATGCAGCGTGCTCATACTCTCTAAAATGCCGGAAACCCATGTACTAAAGCCTTGTACCGCCGTAAAATACAGTAAAAATTCCGCCGGGGAAATTGCTTTATTGAGTACAAGACCAATTAAATATAAATACGCAAGTCCATTTCTTAAGAGGACCATCAAAAGATCCGTAATATTGCCAATCAGATACACAGCAGCTAGCTTTTGATAATAGGCATCATAAGCGTTCATTGCCTTATCACGAACCTCTTCCAGCCAAGATCTAAGTCCAAAAATCCGAATATCTTTAGCGCTTGCCGTATCGCCGGCTGTTTCCTTGATGTACCAAAGCTTTTTTGAATGCTTTGCTATCTCCTCACGATGATGATAATGATATTCATTTACATAGTGATTTACAAAATATCCAATCCCTGCTGTCAAAATAATCACAGCAACTAAAAATAGATTCACCTGTGACAGGAATAGCAAATAAATGATAAATCCGAGAACATTCTGCAGCAGCTTCGTAAGGGTTGTCCAGATTGCTTCTGTGGGTGCCTGATTGGATTCCATTGCTTTATTGGATCTCTCCTCCAGCACTTTAAATTCTGGAGTTCCCAGGTTTGGATAAGAGGTTTTTGTCCTTTTGGCCAGTACTTTGCCAATCAAAATAGTCCGCAGCGTAATCCGTGGATAGAGTATCGTCGCATTGATATACTGCTGCCCAGCATGAAGCAGCATCAGAAGCACTACAAACAGGCCGATGATGCCCAGCAATGCGGCAAAGGATGCCCTTGTCTGCACCGCATGTAAAATAGCAGGGGTTACCAGTAAATTGACCAGTCCCAGTCCCACTGCAATGACGGCCTCGATGATGCCAACTCCTATCACGCTTTTCTCATTTTGCCAGGCTAAACGGATCATATACAGGCTGTTTTGCCACATCGTATAGCTTGGCCTTGCCTTTTTAACTGCCATAAAATACGCCCCCTCATCGTAAAATTTCCTTTGATAGGCCTATTTTACAACAAGAGAGCGTGTTTATACAGTATCTGGGGATGAAATATATCTTTCGGGGGATAAACTTTCTTTACTGTGGCAACAAAATTTCAGTCGTAAAGGCTCCGTCCTCACTGGCCCGCATCAGATAGCCATGATATTTGCGTACAATATCATCCACCCGAATCAGGCCAAAGCCATGTCCTTCTCCTTTAGTCGTACGAAAACGGCCGTTTTCTTTTCTTCTTTTAACAGAGGCCGTCAAATTGGTAAAGCACATATACAGCTGCGTATTTTTCATGTCCATATATACGCGGATCATTCTCTTTTCCTCCGGCAGCTGCAGACTCGCTTCAATTGCATTATCAAACAGATTGCCAATCATAATGCACAGGTCTACCTCCGATGTGGTAAGCGCCAGCGGGATATGTGCATCGACGATGACCTCGATCTGCTTCGATCTGGCAAGCGAAATTTTGCTGTTTAAAATGGCATCGGTCATGGCATTTCCCGTTTTGATCACGGTCTTGACCTGGTCCAGATTTTCGCCCAGCTCCGCCAGATACTGCTGCAGAGCCGGTAAGTTCCCAGAGTCTGCATAGCTTTTCAGCACCTGAATGTGATTTTTATAGTCATGCCGCCAGCCGCGTATCTCCTGATACATGGTTTCCACTTCCTGATAATGTGTTTCCATCAGGCTTCTTTGATAGGTACTCAACCGTTTATGCACAATTTTTGACAGTAATCCCATTGCTTTTCCTCAAAAATAATCGATCATGGCACGGTTCAAGGCCTCATAGTACGCCTTGGAAAGCGGAATCCGGCTCCCGTCGCTGAGCAGTACCTCGCGCCTATCGATCTGCCGTATATATTTCAAATTCACAATAAAGGAACGGCTTGTCCTAAAAAAGCTGCTGCTCAGCTGCTCCTCCAGCTCCGACAGCGTTTTTTTAACGGTCCATTCCCGGTCCGCATGCACCGTGACATAATTCTTCTGTACTTCTAAATACCGGATTTCATAATAGGGCAGACGCACTGTGCCCTCCGCCGTACTCAAAATGAGTCCCTTTTCCTCCTGCTGCAGCTTCCACACCGCCCGACTGAGCACCTCAAACAGTTTTTTCTGATCCACCGGCTTTAACAGATAATGCAGCGCCTCCACTTCATAGCCATCAGCGATATAATCTGTATATCCAGTGATAAAAACAATCTGTATGCCCCGGTTATCCTTACGGATACGGCGTGCCAGCGCCACACCGTCCATTTCTGGCATCTCAATATCCAACAGCAGGATCTGACAGGAACGATCCTCTTCATAATGAAATAAAAATGCTTCTGCCGAGGTATATACCTCGATTTCTACCGGCTCCTTTAGCACGCTGCGCGTCCACTGAATCACCAGCTCCTGCACATAGGCACCGGCGGCTGCTACATCATCACATATGGCAATCTTGTACATACTGCCCTCAGCTCTGCACCGTTTCTAAAATCACACGCAGCACCTCGGCCGTTCCGTTTTTAGCAGCCTTTCCGCCCATGGCGGCCTGATACTCTGCGCGGTGCGCCTGCACATAAGAGAGCGCCTGCTGCAGACTTTCTATGGTGAGCTCCTCCTGCGGCAGCACGTAGCTAAAGCCCTTTTCTTTGAAATGCTCTGCGTTTAAGATCTGATCGCCGCGGCTGACCGTAAGGGGCAGCGGCACCAGAATGTTGGGCAGCTTTAAAAGCAAAAGCTCGTTGATGGAGTTGGCTCCGGCGCGGCTGAGCACGACATCGGTCATGGCGTACAGGTCCGGCAGCTCGTCCTTGGCGTAGGCCAGCGCAAAGTAGCCGTCTGCTTCTTGGACCTCGAAGCCGCTCTGCTCGCCGCCGTACAGATGCACAATCTGGTAGCTCTGCAGCAGCTCCTGCAGATGATCATGCACCACATCGTTGAGTGCGCCGGCCCCCTGACTGCCGCCGATGACCAGCAGCACAGGATTCCCCTGCGGGTTCAGACCGGTAAGCGCAAAGCCCCGCTCGCGGCTTCCGTTTGCGAGCGCCGAGCGGATCGGCGTGCCGGTGAACACGGTTTTGCCCTCCGGCAGATGCTTCATTGTTTCTTCAAAGGTGGTGCAGATCCGGTTGGCAAACGGTGCACACAGCTTGTTGGCCAGTCCGGGCGTCAGGTCAGACTCATGCAGAATTACCTTGGTATGCGTGAGCCTTCCGGCTACAGCAGCCGGGAGGCTGGCAAAGCCACCCTTGCAGAAAATAAGCGCCGGGCGCCGTTTGCGGATGATGCGAATGGCCTGCACAATGCCCTTGATCACTCGAAACGGCGTACGCAGCGTGTCCGGATTCAGGCTGCGGTGCAGCCGCCCGGACGCCACCTGATGAAAGGGAAGACCGGCCGCCACCGCCAGCTGATACTCAATTTCATTTTTCTGGCCCAGATACTCCACCTGATAGCCCGCCTTCTGCAGCGGCTCTGCCAGCGCCAGATTCGGATTGACATGGCCGGCCGTTCCGCCGCCGGTCATAAAAATCAGCTTTTGATCTCTCTTTTTCTTCATTCTACATAACCATTCGGGTTCTGTGACTGCCAGCGCCACGAATCCGCACACATATCCTCAATGCTGTACTGCGCCTTCCAGCCAAGCTCCCGCTCCGCCTTAGAGGCGTCACCGTAACAGAAGGCAATATCACCAGCCCGGCGCCCCACCACCTGATAGGGCAGCTCCTTGCCGCAGGCCTTCTCATAGGCATGAATCACATCAAACACGCTGTAGCCCTTGCCGGTGCCCAAATTGTACACTTCAACTCCCGGCCTTTCCTCCAGCTTCTCCAGCGCTTTCAAATGGCCCCTTGCCAGATCCAGCACATGAATATAATCGCGTACGCCCGTGCCGTCCGGCGTATCATAATCGTCGCCATACACCTGCACATAGGGCCGAATGCCTACAGCCACCTGTGCCACATAGGGCACCAAATTATTCGGAATGCCCTGCGGGTCCTCGCCGATCAGGCCGCTCTTGTGCGCACCGATCGGATTAAAATAACGCAGCAGAATGATATTCCACTCCGGATCCGCCGTATGCACGCCCTTCAAAATCTCTTCGATCATCCATTTTGTCCAGCCGTACGGATTCGTCGCCGGCTGCTTGGGCATCTCCTCCGTAATCGGCATCACCTTCTGCTCGCCGTACACGGTGGCAGAGGAGCTAAAAATCAGGTTCTTCACGCCGTGCGTGCGCATGGCATTGCACAGGTTAATTGTGCCTGTGATGTTATTCTGATAATACTCCAGCGGCTTTGCCACCGATTCGCCCACCGCCTTCAGTCCAGCAAAATGAATTACGCTCTCGATCTTCTCCTCGTCAAAAATAGCGTTTAGCGCCGCTTCATCCAGAAGATCCGCCTGATAAAACTTCACGCTGCGGCCCGTGATCTTCTCCACACGCTCCAGCGCCTTTTCGCTGGAATTATACAGGTTATCCACCACTGCCACATCGTATCCGGCATTCAAAAGCTCTACACAGGTATGGCTGCCGATATATCCGGCTCCTCCGGTCACTAAAATCATCTGCCTGCTCCTCCTTTAAAAATATTTCATCATTGTTTGGATCATATGCATAGCCCGCGCAGCGGCAAAATTGACGAACTCCTCATACTGCATGGGCGCTTCATCGCTCGCTCCGTCACTGATGGCTCTGATGATCACAAAAGGCACTTTATTTAATGTGCAGGTCTGCGCTACCGCTCCGCCCTCCATCTCGGTGCAATCGCCTGCAAATTGCTGCACAAGCCATTTCTTTTTATCCGGATCTGCTACAAACTGATCTCCCGTCACAATGCAGCCGCAGTGCGCCGGAATGGCCAGCTCCTCTGCTGCCCGCTGCGCTGCCTGAATGAGCTTCTCATCCGCCTGAAAATAGATTTGATCAGGCCCCGACACAAAACCGGGTGCGTCCCCAAAGAAGGTCGTATCAAAATCATGCTGCGCGGCTGCCTGTGAGATCACGATATCGCCGACATGCAGCGCTTCATTCAGCGCGCCGGCTACCCCCACATTGATGATTACCTGCGGATGGAAGCGCTCGATGAGAAGCTGCGTGCACACGGCCGCATTCACCTTGCCAATGCCGGCCTGCACGCCCACAACCTCACGGCCGTCCAGGCTTCCCTTTAAAAATGTCATTCCGCATGCTTCCAGACAAACCGCTGCATGCGCTAAGCTTTTTCCCAGCGCCTCATATTCTTCCTCGGTCGCCGTGATAATTCCTATCATCTCGTTCCTCCCGTCCTTATTCCAGCGGCGCTGTGCGGCTGCGCATGTACTCATCCAGCCACTCCTGACTGGCAATTTCATGTATGCAGCGGCCGCCTTGCTGTTTGGTTAGATAGACCTGAGGCTTCTCTTTTTCTGTCACAACCGCAAAGGAAAAACCGCTGATATTGGTGGCCACGCCCCAGCGCCCCTGCGCATCCAGAGCCACTACCGAAAGATCGCCTGCCTTGCCTCTGCGCTTTTTCAGCTTTTCATCCAGTCTGGCAACGGCTCTCTCGCAGGCCTCCTGCGGATGCAGGCCTTCTTCCATCAGCCGCACAATCTCATAAGAGATGCAGCCCTTCATCAGATCCTCTCCTAGGCCTGTCGCGCTTGCGCCCCCGACCTGACTGTCCACATAAAAGCCGCTGCCGCTGATCGGCGAATCGCCTACTCGTCCGGCGCGCTTCATAAAAAGTCCACTGGTGGAAGTGGCGGCCGTCATCTTGCCGTTTTGATCCAAGCAGACCATCCCCACTGTATCATGACCGCTGTAGGGCTTAATTTCCTGCTCTCTGTTTTCCTGTACACGTCTATTATAATAAATTCTGGCCCGGTCCGTCAGCATATTCTTTCGTTCAAACCCTTCCTTATGGGCAAACTTTTCTGCTCCTGCCGCCACCAGAACGTTGTTGACTTTTTCATAACTGAGCCTTCTTGCGATGGAAATCGGATTGGCATAATCCTTGATTGCTGCCACCGCTCCAATATCCAATGTATCGCCGTCCATATAAGCGCTGTCCAGCTCTACCTGCATCTCTTCATTAGGCAGACCGCCGTAGCCTACTGATTTATAAAAAGGAAAGTCCTCTACGGCCCGAATGGCCGTTTCAATGGCATCTCCTGCATTTTTTCCGTTTTCTAAAAGCTCTGCGCCTGCGGTGATCCCCTCCAGGGCCATCCGCCAGGTTGCAATCATTCCCCACATAGTAATTCTCCATTTCCGAAGCGCTTTAACGCTAGTGAAACATAAGGGAGACTCTCGCAAAGAGTCTCCCTTATCATCTAAGCGAAGCTTAGCGTTCTTTTATTCTAGTATTTCCGTTTAGCTTAGTTCTCATTCGGAGCATACAGGTCGCTCAGGCGCTGCAGATGCTCATAGCGAGCGGCTGCATTCTCTTCTGCCTTCTCGAACAGCTCCTGTGCTCTCTCTGGGAAGGAACGGGTCAGCGCAGAATAACGAGCCTCATTCAGGATGAATTCCTGATAGCTGGTTGTCGGCGCCTTGCTGTCCATCACGAACGGATTCTTGCCCTCTGCCTTAAGAGCCGGATTGAAGCGGAACAGGTTCCAATAGCCGCAGTCTACAGCCTTCTTCATCTCAGCCTGGCAGTTGACCATACCGCCCTTGATGCTGTGCATCTCACAAGGAGCATAGCCGATGATCAAAGAGGGACCCGGATATGCCTCAGCCTCACGGATTGCCTTCAGCGTCTGGTTGTTATCAGCGCCCATCGCGATCTGAGCAACATAGATATAGCCATAGGACATCGCAATCTCAGCCAGGCTCTTCTTAGCAATGGCCTTACCGGCAGCAGCAAACTGAGCTACCTGACCGATCTGAGATGCCTTAGAGGCCTGACCGCCGGTATTGGAGTAAACCTCGGTATCGAATACCATGATGTTTACATCCTCGCCCTGTGCCAGCACATGGTCAACACCGCCAAAGCCGATATCATAAGCCCATCCGTCACCACCAAAGATCCATACGGACTTCTTAGCCAAATATTCTTTGTTGTCTACGATATCTTTGCACAGATCGCAATTAGCTCCCTGCTTCTCGATGGCAGCCACCAAAGCCTTAGCAGCAGGCGTATTCTTTTCACCGTCATTAACGGTATCTAAATATTCCTTAGCTGCAGCCTTGACTTCCTCTGTAGCCTGATCCGCTTCCAGAATGGCCTTTACGTCCTCGATTAGACGGGTTCTGATTGCTTTCTGTCCCAGATACATACCATAGCCATGCTCAGCGTTATCCTCAAACAGTGAGTTCGCCCAAGCCGGACCATGACCTTCTTTATTCACCGTGTAGGGTGAGGTTGCAGCAGGACCGCCCCAGATAGAGGAGCAACCGGTTGCATTAGAAATATACATTCTGTCGCCGAACAGCTGGGTAATCAGACGTGCATAAGAGGTCTCTGCACAGCCTGCGCAGGAGCCGGAGAACTCAAGCAGCGGCTGCTTGTACTGGCTGGTGATCGCATTGATCGTCTTGGTAACTTCCGGCTTCTCGGAAACATTGGCTACGCAGTAATCAAATACTGCCTGCTGTGCATCCTGAGATTCGCGGGGCACCATGGTCAGAGACTTGGTGGGGCATACGCCTACGCAGACGCCGCATCCCATACAGTCCATAGGAGACACTGCCAAGGTATATGCATACCCATTCTTAGCAACAGTCTTCTCTTTTGCCGCAATCTTGATATTAGCCGGAGCTGCTGCCTTCTCTTCCTCAGACAAAGCATAAGGACGAATGGTAGCATGCGGGCAGACAAATGCACACTTGTTACATCCGATACATGTTTCGTTGTTCCACTCCGGAACGTTGACGGCAACGCCGCGCTTCTCATAGGCGGAAGCACCCTGCTCGAAAGTACCGTCTGCATGATCCATAAAGGCAGATACCGGCAGAGAGTCGCCATCCATCTTGCCAACAGGCGTCAGGATATTGTCGACCATCTTAACCAGCTTAGCCGGTCCCTGTGTCTTGGGAGCTTCTACAGTATCCACTGCATTAGCCCAATCCGCAGGCACATCGATCTTAACAAATGCGGATACACCGGCGTCAATTGCCTTATGGTTCTTATCTACCACATCCTGGCCCTTCTTCAGGTAGGACTTGGTAGCTGCATCCTTCATATACTGAATGGCTTCTTCAATCGGAAGCACCTTCGCCAATGCGAAGAAGGAAGCCTGCAGAATGGTGTTGGTTCTCTTGCCCATGCCCACCTGCTCTGCCAGATCGATCGCATTTACGGTATACAGCTGAATGTTGTTCTTAGCAATATACTGCTTGGTCTCTGCATTCAGATGATTGTTCAGCTCTTCGGGAGTCCACTGACAGTTAATCAGGAATACTCCGCCGGGCTTAACGTCGTTCACCATCTTATAACCCTTCAGAATATAGGAAGGATTATGGCAGGCAACGAAGTCAGCCTTGTTAATATAGTAAGGGCTCTTGATCGGCTTATCGCCAAACCGCAGATGGGAAATGGTGATACCGCCGGTCTTCTTAGAGTCATACTGGAAATATGCCTGTACGTATTTGTTGGTATGGTCGCCGATGATCTTGATGGAGTTCTTATTTGCTCCTACCGTACCGTCGCCGCCCAGACCCCAGAATTTGCACTCGATCGTGCCTTCTGCTGCCGTATTGGGAGAGGGCTTCTCTTCCAAAGACAGGTTGGTCACATCATCCTGAATACCAATTGTAAACTGGTTCTTCGGCTGATCCTTCTTCAGCTCCTCATATACAGCGAATACGCTTGACGGAGGCGTGTCTTTGGATCCCAGACCATAACGGCCGCCTACAACCTTAGCTGTTACGCCGTGAGTTGCCAGTGCGGTTACAACGTCTAAGTACAGAGGCTCGCCCAATGCGCCGGGCTCTTTAGTTCTATCCAGAACCGCAATCTTCTTAGCGGTAGCAGGAATGGCCTCGATCAGCTTTTCTGCAGAGAACGGACGATACAGTCTTACCTTTACCAGTCCGACTTTTTCGCCTGCGGCGGTTAAGTAATCAATAACCTCTTCTGCTACGTCGCAGATGGAGCCCATTGCTACGATTACGCGCTCTGCATCCGGTACACCGTAATAGTTGAACAGCTTATAATCGGTGCCAAGCTTGGCGTTTACTTTGTTCATGTATTCTTCTACAATGCCGGGCACTGCTTCGTAGTACTGGTTGCAGGCCTCGCGGTGCTGGAAGAAGATATCGCCGTTCTCATGAGAACCGCGCATTACCGGATGTTCAGGATTGAGGGCGCGGTTACGGAATGCTTTAACAGCATCCATATCCACCATGTCTTTCAGATCGTCATAATCCCAAACTTCGATCTTCTGAATCTCGTGAGAGGTGCGGAAGCCATCGAAGAAGTTGATGAACGGAACGCGGCCCTTGATGGCTGCCAGATGCGCAACGGCACCTAAGTCCATAACCTCCTGCGGATTGGTCTCTGCCAGCATAGCAAAACCGGTCTGACGACATGCATATACGTCAGAATGGTCGCCGAAAATGTTTAATGCGTGGGAAGCCACACATCTGGCGGATACATGGAAAACGGTCGGCAACAGCTCGCCGGCAATTTTGTACATGTTCGGGATCATCAGGAGCAAGCCCTGAGATGCGGTATAAGTAGTCGTTAAAGCGCCGGCTGCCAGAGAACCGTGCACCGTACCGGAAGCACCTGCTTCGGACTGCATTTCGGCTACCTTAACGGTAGTACCGAAAATGTTTTTAAGGCCCTGTGCAGACCACTGGTCTACATAGTCGGCCATGGGGCTAGATGGGGTAATCGGGTAAATGCCCGCAACCTCGGTAAATGCGTATGACACATGAGCCGCGGCATTATTACCATCCATGGTTTTCATTTTTCTTGCCATAGTAATTCTCCCTTTCCTCATTTTTACGTTTGTAAAAACGCATCATTGAATATCAGCCATTCATTTGCATGAAATTTCAGACAAACAAATGTGTTTGGCATGATTACATAAAATTAGTCTAAGGCCAGCTTCGATTTTATCACTTTTCCCCTAATATGTAAAGAGCTAAACAAAATATTTACGCTGGTAAAAAGTGCCGACGGTCGGGACCATTTTTCATCCTGATTTAAGCGCTTTTTTTCTTGCCTATGCTACGCTGTTTGCTGCTTTTCTGTTACGCTGCTTTTCTATTTGCCGCTTTTCCACCGCCACTGGCGGAAATAGACGATTTAGCTCGATTTTTTATGCTAACCGTGGCTGAAGAAGCAATCTATGGCTGAAAAATCTCAGTCATGATTCATTTACTGCCCACGTGTGGCTGAGTCTTTTCAGCCACACGTGGCGGAAGACAGCAGAATAGCAGAAATCCCTACACCATTCGGAGGATTTACGCTAGACCCGGCGCAGGCCAAATCCAACAAGGCCCCAAAAACAAACAAAGCAACAAGGGCCAACAAAGCAAACAAAATCAAAAACTGCAAAAGCCCCCTTCCAAACACAAAAGGAGCCCTGCTTAACAGGGCTCCCCGGTCTATCAAGCCTTACGGCTCATAGGTTGTAATTTCAATACTTGTAATTATTACATCTTCTCTCGGCTTATTCTCGCGCACCTTTGTCTGCCCCGGCTCATCGATGGAGGCATCCTGCTCCTCCGTCTTGCTATAGGTAGCAACCTTGGAAATAGCCTCCGCTACCTCCATGCCCTCCAGCACCTGACCGAATACGGTGTGAGTAGAGCTTTTATACACATAAGCGCTCTCATATAAAACACTGATCTGTGCATCCAGCCACATAGCGCCGCCCACTTCCTTATACTTATCCACCTTAGCCTGATCGACACGCTCTGCCTTTGCCGCCTGCTCATTGCAGGCCTCCAGCATGGACGTATCCTTATCCTGAGAGGTCACAATGAAAAACTGACTGCCGTTGGTTCCTGTATTAGCGCCGCGGTTTGCCATGCAAAGCGCTCCGTAGTACGGGCTCAGGTACTCCACAATCTCATCTTCAAAATTGCCGCCCCAGATGCTCTCGCCGCCGGCGCCCGTATTCGTAGGATCGCCGCCCTGGATCATAAAATCTTCAATGACGCGGAAAAAAGAAACCCCGTCATAGTATCCGTTTTGAGCATGAGTCACAAAGTTTTCCACTGCCTTCGGCGCTTCCTTTTCAAAAAATCTCACTTTGATGTCACCCATTGTTGTTTTGATAATTGCAATCGTGTCTCCCTTTTCCGGCTTCGAGAACTGGTAGTCATAATTGCTACTTCCGCAGCCGCTCAGGCAGGTCAGCCCCATGATCAGCGCCAGCAGCAGTGCTGCGCCCCTTTTCATTTTCTTGTTCATTGGTCTCCTCTTCCTTTCCCGTGTAAATTATTTATAAATTATTTTCTTAAAAATCCAGCCGTCAGCATAAAGCGGTCAAACGCCGCAACACCCTCCGGCGTATTTTTATAAACGCCTGCATCCTCCAGCACCTTTGAAAAAAGCTCTCCGACCTCCTGCTGCAGGATCTCTCTCACTCTCTTTTCTTCTTTCACGCAGCCGTACCGCTCCTGCATACGGTCAATCCATGCCGCATGCTTCTCCAAACTGCCTTTTTCCTCCTCCGACAGGTCCTGTAGGTCGCCGCCCATCAAAAGGCCCTGAATCAGCTCCAGCTCCTTCTGCAGCCGTCCCGGCAGCACCGCCAGTCCCATGACCTCTATCAAGCCGATATTTTCTTTTTTAATATGATGCAGCTCCGGATGCGGATGGAACACGCCATCTGGATATTCCTCCGTGGTCAGGTTGTTGCGCAGCACCAGATCCAGCTCATACTCGCCCTTTTGATTAAACCTTGCAATCGGCGTAATCGCATTATGCGGCTGTCCGTCCGTCTCTGCGAAAATGCCCACGCGTTCATCCGAATACTGCTCCCAGAAGTGCAGCACCTTTGCCGCCAGGCCAATCAGCGCCTCCTTATCCGCTCCGGACATGCGGATGCAGGACATCTGCCAGTTAATCACGCTCACGGATACATCCGGGAAATCCGCATGCTGATAAAACTGCCGCGCCCGGGCTTTTTCCATCGGAAACACATGATGCCCGCCCTGATAATGCTCATGATTCAAAATAGAACCGCCCACCACCGGGAGCCCTGCATTGGAGCCCATAAAATAGTGCGGCAGCAGCTCGATAAACTGAATCAGCCTCCGGAACGTCTTTTCCTCAATCTTCATCGGCACATGCTCGCCCTTCAGCAAAATGCAGTGCTCCTGATAATACACATACGGCGAATACTGCAGGTACCACTCCTCTGCCTGCAGATTCAGCGCAAGCTGGCGCAGATTCTGGCGAGCCGGATGGTTCAGCCGCCCTGCATAGCCCACATTCTCCGGGCAAAGCAGGCATTTAGGATAAGAAGAGGCCTTCATAAACTTTAATTTGGCAATCTCTCTGGGATCCTTTTCCGGCTTAGACAAATTGATCGTAATCTCCAGATCGCCATACGGCGTCGGCGTCTGCCAGTACAAGTTTTTAGCGACGCGCTCCTCCATCACATAATGATTATCGCGCGACAGCTGATAAAAATATTCGGACGCCTGCTCCGGCGACTCCTGCCGCAGTCTCTCAAATTCATGCTGCACCTCCGACGGCCTCGGCGTCAAAAGCCCCATGATCTTTGCATCCATCAGATCGCGCAGTGTAATACTCTCTCCTGCGATCAGCCCCCGGTCTACCATATAATCCAAAATCTTTTTCAAAACCGGGTAAGGGCTATGCCCATGAACCTGTTTCCGCATGGCGGAAAATGCTTCTCGGCATGGCAGTACGCCCTCCGTCTTCTCATACGGCGCTTCCCGCCGGAGAAGCTCCAGCAGCTGATTGCGCACATAGACGGCATCTGTCCGCTCGATGAGCTTTTTGTCGAGCCCATAGGCCAGCAGCTCCTCGATCAGAAATTCAATTGGCTCATCGATGCGGCCGGCGCCCTGCCCGGCCTGCGCCACATAGAACTCCGGTGTAAGTCCGGTGCGCGCTTCATAGGCCTCTCCGACCTCGCGGATGAAGCGCTCGACATCCTCTTCCTTGACAAGGCTCACTGTGCAGCCGCCAAAGCCTGCGCCCGTCATCCGGCTTCCCAGCGTGCCCGGGATGCGGCGCGCCTCCTCCACCATCGTATCAAGCTCCGTCCCTGTTACCTCATACAGATCGCGCAGCGAATCATGCGATTCGTTCATCAGCTGCCCAAAGCGCAGCATATCGCCTTTTTCCAGGGCGCGGACCGCCTCATGCACGCGCTCATTTTCATATACCGCATGCTCGGCTCTGCGCTGCGACACCTGCCCCACGATCAAATGCTTATGCGCCTCAAATTCGGCCGGCGTAAGATCGCACAGCGCCTTAATATCCAGCTTCTTCTGCAGGTCGCGCAGCGCCATCTCGCACTCAGCGCGCCGCTCATTGTATTTGCTGTCCGCCAATCCCCTGCGCTTTTTTGTATTGCCAATGACCAGCCTAACGCCCTCCATATTCAGCGGCGCATAACGGTAGGCCAGCGTGGCGCAGTCCAGCAAAATCGCCTGACTCTCACGCCCGAGCCCCACGGCAAACTGGTCCATAATGCCGCAATTCACACCATTAAACGTATTTTCCGAATGCTGACAGAGCTGCACCAGCGTCACCTTATCATAACCGGTGCCAAACAGATCATTGAGCATGGTAGCGATCAGCACCTCCACCGAAGCCGAGGAAGAAAGCCCCGACCCATTGGGAATTTCGCCCTGCAGCAAAATATCCATGCCCTGCAGCCGGTGCCCGCGCAGCTGAAATTCCTTGATCACGCCCTTCGGATAATTCGCCCATCCGTCCCGCGCATCATACTCATTATTATCCAGCGAAATCTCCGCCCGCTGCGGAAAATTCAGGCTCGCAAACCGCACGCGGCGATCCTTCCGCAGACGCACCGCGCCGTACGTGCCAAAGCTCAGCGCGCACGGAAACACCTGTCCGCCGTTATAATCAATATGCTCGCCAATCAGATTCACGCGCCCCGGCGCATAATAAACCGCCGGCTCCCCCGCGCCATACAGCCTTTCAAACTCTTTTTTCAGATTCACAGCGTCATTCCCTCTCTATTTCCTCCAGCCAAGCTGGAAATTAAGATCCGTTTATCGTACGTTCGATGACCTCCAGCACCGCCTGCGTTCCGTTGCTGACCCGGCTTTTCTCCATCGCCGCCGTATACCGGCGCCGATTTGACCACACCTCTCTGAGCGCCCTGCTTAAGCTTTCCTCCGTCAGCTCCTCCTGCGGCAGCACATAGCTGAACCCCTTTGCCGCAAACGATTTCGCATTCAGGATCTGGTCGCCGCGGCTTGCTGCCTTGGGCAGCGGAATCAAAATATGCGGCTTGCCGAGCAAAAGCAGCTCTGCCAGCGCATTGGCGCCCGCGCGGCTGACCACCATATCCGCCATCGCATACAGATGGGACAGCTCCTCCTTGGCATATTTCATCGGAAAATACCCCGGCCTCGGCACGCAGTCCTGCGCCTCCTGTTTCCCGCATAAATGCACCACTTCATATTCCTTGGTCAGGCGCTCCGCCGCCGGTCCGATCAGACGGTTCAGCGCACCGGCTCCGCTGCTGCCGCCCATCACCAGAACCACCGGCTTTCCTCTTCTAAGCCCCGTAATCCGATAGCCCTCTTCTGCGCTGCCTTGCAGCAGCTCACTGCGTACGGGCGTACCCGTATATACCGCCTTTCCGGCCGGCATATGGGCCATCGTCTCCTCAAAGCTCACGCAGACCGTATCCGCAAACGGCAGGCACATCCGGTTAGCCAGTCCCGGCGTAAAATCCGACTCATGCAGAACCACCGGCCGGTGCAGCATCTGCCCTGCCACAGCAACGGGCACACTCACAAAGCCGCCCTTACAGAAAATAAGATCCGGCTTTTCCCTGCGGATGATATGCGCCGCCTGCATCACGCCCAGCATATTTTTCCATGGGCTGACCCAGTTTTCCATATTAAAATCCCGGTGCAGCGGGCCCGCAGAAATGCAATAAAAAGGAAGACCCGCTTCCTTTGCCAGTTGTGCTTCTATACTATTTTTTCTTCCTATGTAACCAATGCGATAGCCTTTTTGACGCAGCGGCTCTATGAGCGCCAGATTCGGTGTCACATGCCCCGCCGTGCCTCCTCCTGTCATCATCACAAACGGATTCATAGGAACGCCGCCTCCTATGCCAGCTGTGACTGAATCTTAGCGGCCGTCTCTTCTAGCTCCTCCTGCGTAGCGCTCTGTCCCTCCCGCAGCGTAAAATTGCCTGCGTCCCCATAGCATGGGATGAGGTGCAGATGATAATGCATCACTGTCTGCCCTGCCGCCTTGCCGTTGTTTTGCATCACATTCAGCCCATCCGGCCGCAGCGCCTCCTGCACAGCCGCCGCCAGCCGTTTTGCCAGCCGCATAGCCGCAGCCGCCAGTTCCTCCGGCAGCTCATATAAATCCTGATAATGCCCCTTCGGCAGAATCAGCATATGCCCAGGGCTCACTGGACTCAGATCCATGATCACCCGAAACTGATCATCCTCATACACCGTATACGACGGAATCTCGCCGCTGGCAATTTTGCAGAAAATGCAGTCACTCATCAAGGACTCCTCCTTTTCAAAATGCTTTATGTCTCCTTATTATATATCAAAAAAACCCGTGCGGCAACGCCGCAAACATGAATAATTTGTTACTTCTTCAGCTGTGCATACACATCGCGCTTGGTAATCCCTCTGTCTTTTGCCACTGCCTTCATGGCCTCCTTCTCCGGAAGCTCTGCATACAGCGCCATATGCTCCTCTATGCTCAGTGCTTCATATCGCTTCTGCTGCTCCGCCAGCCGCTGCTCCTTTGTTTTTCCTTCAATTAAAATCACAAATTCTCCCCGCGGCTCATGCTCCTCATAATAGGCCGCCAGCTCCCGCAGCGGAAGCAGGCGCACCTCCTCGAACTTCTTTGTCAGCTCGCGCACAGCCGCCGCAGGACGTTCTCCGGCCGCTTCACTGAGCAGCTTCAGCGTCTGCTTTAACCGATGCGGCGCCTCATAAAAAATGGTTGTTTTGGTACTCTCTCTCAAATCTGCCAGCACCTGCTGACACTCTTTTTTATCTGCCGGTAAAAACCCTTCAAATGTAAAGCGCCGCGAATCCAGTCCGCTCAGCGCCAAGGCCGTCACAAAGGCGCATGGTCCCGGCAGCGCCGTAACCAGAACGCCGGCCTCATGGCAGCGGCGCACTAAAATCTGACCGGGATCCGAGATCGCCGGCATCCCGGCATCGGTAACCAGCGCAATCTGCCGCCCTTCTTTTATTTTATGAATCAGCTCCTCTGAGCGTTCCCTTTCATTATGCTGATGATAGCTGATCAGCGGCGTCTGGATGTGATATTGCTTTAACAACAGCCCGGTACTGCGCGTGTCTTCAGCCGCGATCAGATCGACTGCCTGCAGCGTTTCCAGCGTGCGCTGGCTGATATCGCCCAAATTCCCAATCGGCGTTGGGCACAGATAAAGCATTCCTTGCATCGCAGAGCTCCTTTGCATTTATTTTTTCATCCATGTGGATGGGATGACGGCAAACAGCAGCGGGAAAATCTCGAGCCTGCCCAGCAGCATGGCAAATGACAGCACGAGCTTGGAGAGCACGGAATATCCGGCGAAGCTGGCGGCAGGACCTACTCTGCCGAGGCCGGGGCCTATGTTGTTGAAGCAGGCGATCATGGCCGTCAGGTTGGTTTCCAGATCAAATCCATCGATGCAGAGCAGCAAAAAGATGATGGCTGAAATGACAACGTAGATGGCAAAATAGGCATTGACGCTGCTAAGCGTCTGGTTATCCACTTTTTTCCCTTCAAACTTAACCACCCCGACTGAGCGCGGATGCAGCATATGGCGCAGCTCGCGGCGGATCATTTTCATCAGCAGCATAACACGGGATATTTTGAGTCCGCCGGCCGTGGAGCCGGCACATGCTCCGATGCACATGAGCACTACCAGGATCCCCTTGGACAGATTAGGCCACAGATTGAAATCGGCCGTGGCGTAGCCGGTTGTTGTCATGATGGAGGCCGTTTGGAAGGCAGCTAAACGCAGCGACTCTGAAAAGCTTTCGTAAAGCTGCATTACGTTAAAGGTGACGACCAGCGTGGCCACGACCCAGATGCCCATATAGCACCATAGCTCGCTGCTGTGAAACGCAGCCTTAAACCGGCGCAGCAGCATCAGGTAAAACAAATTAAAATTGATGCCGAATAAAAGCATAAAAATTGTGATTACCCATTGCAGATAATGATTATATCCGGCAATGCTATTGGCTTTGATGCCAAAACCGCCCGTGCCGGCTGTGCCAAATGCATGCACAATGCTGTCAAACAGGGGCATGCCGCCGGCGAGCAGCAGAATAATCTCCAATACGGTCAGCACTATGTATAATAAATATAAAATTTTAGCCGTATCCTTCATGCGCGGCACCAGCTTGCCCACAGTGGGCCCCGGCACCTCGGCGCGCAAAATATGGATCGAGCGGTCCGCCGCTGAGGGCACTACCGCCATGATAAACACCAGCACCCCCATGCCCCCGATCCAATGCGTAAAGCTCCGCCAGAAAAGCAGGCCATGGCTCATTTTTTCTACATTAGTTAAAATGCTGGCTCCCGTTGTCGTAAAGCCGCTGACGGTCTCAAAAAAGGCGTCTATATACGAAGGGATCTCTCCGCTGATGACAAAGGGCAGCGCGCCGATGCCGGAGAGCAGCAGCCACGCAAAGGCGACAATCACAAAGCCCTCTTTGGCATAGATTACCCTGTTTTTCGGTTTAATCAGCAGCGTCATAGCCATGCCAAGCGCTAATGCGATCCCAATCGTTATCAGGAGCGCCTATGCACATTCCTCTGCATACAAAAGCGCTACGCCAAAAGGAAGCAGCATCAACAGCGCCTCTACTTTGACCACCTGACCAATCATATAAAATGTCATTCTGCGATTCATGAAGATTAACCCTCAAGCTTATTTTAAAATATCTGTCAAATCATACAGCCGCTGGTTGGTCGCCAGCACGATCACCTTATCGCCAACCATGATCATATCCTCACCATCCGGGATAATGGTCTTACGTCCGCGAATGATCCCCACAATCAGGATATTGGATTTTAATTCTAAATATTTAAACGGAATCTGCGCCTTTTTAAAGCCGCGCTTGGCAATAAACTCCAGCGCCTCCGCCTTGCCGTCCATCATTTTATACAGTGTTTCCACATTGCTGCCCATGGAGTTCTCCAGCGCTCTGGCATAGCGTACTACCAAATTCGAGATCAGCTCCTTTGGCGAAATAATGCTGTCAAGCCCCAGCTTTTGCGCCATCAGCATAAACTCATTGCGATCCACCTTGGTCAGCGCCTTCGGAACCCCCTGCGACGCTGCAAAAATAGACATCAGAATATTTTCCTCATCCATGCCGGTAAGGGAGATGAACGCATCTGTAGATAAGAGCCCCTCCTCCCGCAGAATTTCCTGCTTGGCTCCGTCGCCGTTGATGATAACGGCCTTTGGCAGCGCCTCGCAAAGCTCCCGGCAGCGCTGGCGGTCCTTTTCAATGATCTTAACCGAAGCGCCAATCTCGATCAGCATACGCCCCAGATGATATGCGGTCCGGCTGCCGCCCAAAACCATGACGCTGCGCGAGCCTTTTTGCAGATATCCCCATGCACGCAGCAATTTATCAATCTCCGAAGGCGTCGCCGTCAGGTTGATTTCATCTCCGCTTTGCAGCACAAAATTACCATCCGGAATAAACACCTCTTCTCCTCTGCGCACCGCGCAGATCAGGAACTTGGCCTTGTACTGCGCACGCAGCGTACTGAGGCTGATCCCATCCAATGGTGAATCCTCCCGCAGCCGCAGCTCAATCATCTCAAAATTTCTTCTAGAAAAATACTCTGTTTTGACCCCAGCCGGCAATTTCAGCAGACTAAGCAGCTCTTCCGCCGCAATCTGCTCCGGATTGATAATCATGGAAATTCCCAGCTGCTGCTTCATAAAGGCCAGACTGCGCCCTCTATAGCTAGGTGCACTGATGCGGGCCACCGTATGCTTAGCCCCCATGCGCTTAGCTAAAAAGCAGCTTACCATATTCAGCTCGTCCGAAGGGGTAAGCGCCAGAAAAAGCTCCGCCATCTCCGTATTGGCTTCCTCCAGCGTTTCACAATCAATACCGCTTCCGCACACGGCCATCACATCATGTACATTTGTAACATCTGCGATCACCTCGGGATTCACATCCAGCACCGTTACATCGTGTCCCTCCGCAACGAGACTCGCCAAAATCGTTGAACCGATCTTTCCACAGCCAACAATAATAATATTCATAAAGCACCTATTCCTCGATTTATCTTTTGTATATCCAATATAAAAATCGCCCTGATTTTCTCTTTTGTCGGGCTTTACTGATCATACCGCATCTTCCTCGAATTTGCAAGAAAAAGCTCACAAAGTACAAGCTAAGGATCGCCGAGGCATCCGCGCCGCCTAGTTTGGGTTCCTCCGCTGTTTTTGATCCTTCTGCCGGTTTTGACTCTTCAGTCGGCTTCAACACTTCAGCCAATTTCGACTCCTCCGCCAATTTCGACTCTTCAGCCGCCACTGGCGGAACTGGACGATATAGCTGAATTTTTTCCACCGTGTATAGCGGAACTCCTATAAAATAGCTGAAAAATACCCGTTAGCAAGCTTCACCAGCAGAACAATGGCGGAAAAAATTCCACCATTGTTCTGCCACTCTTGATAGATGGTGGAAATATTTCCTCCATTTTCTAATTTTTGTAAATCCTGACGCAGAGCACGCGCTTACTGAATCCCGATCTGATAAGAGAGTCGCACCAATTCTCCACTCACCCAGCTTCTCTATATGTCAAAGGGACGAAGCTCGGCCCGACCGCCTTCATTCCTTGACAAATCCCTCCTGCTCTTATATAGTAAAAGTAACAACAACCGCACAAGGAGGACCTTTCCATGAGCGCTATTTTTGACTCTATCAAAGATTTTTTCGCCGCAGTCAGCCGGTATCTCGAGATTTCCGGGGCCCTTTACGGCACCCTCGTCCTCATCGCCCTCGTCCTTCTTTTCATTCTGCTTAAAAAAATAGGTCGCCGCCTCTTCCGTCCCATCAAAACTGCGCGCATGCAGCTCGTCATGATCGACCAAAACAACGGCGAAGCCGCGCGCAACATCAAGCTGGTCCCCGGTCAGACCACCTCGCGTCTCACCAGCTCTATGGGACGTTCCATCATCGGCGACACCTATCTCACTTTCTACCTGCTCGACCGAAACAACAAGCCCATCCGCCTCAAAACCCCTTCGCAAAACATCAGCCAAATGAAGGAAGGCGATCTTTGCAGTGTCACCTATCAGGGCGAGAATCTAATCTCCTATCAAAAAACCGGCTCGATCCATGATGAGGACCAGAAACCGGTTCACTTTCAGTCATAACCTAAATTCGATTCGCAAGCCTAAACACCCACGACTCCTTCACATGCACCGCGCTCTGCGGACAAAGCTCCTGACAGCAAAAGCAGCGAATACAATTCCGATAATCCACCACCGGTTTTCTCAGCCGGTGGTTTTTTTCTCCCTCGCGGCGCTGCTTCATCACAATCACCTTCGCCGGGCAATTCGCCGCACAATCCCCGCAGCCCACGCACTGTGCCAGATCAAAGCGCACCTTAGGCCGCAGCAGCTTCATGCCAACCTTCGGCAAAAACCCCCCCTGTGACAGATCCGTATGGATATGCTCCGGCATGCGAAAATCCCGAACCACAAACTCCTCCGGCGCATCCCCCTTCGTCTGCACGGCGCAAGGCGCCAACCCCCTCGCGGCAGCCGCCTTCAACGTCGGCACCTGCTGCTCGCCAAGGCCGATCAGCCCTGCCGCCACGATGTCCAGCTCATAAGGACTCGCCGATGCCAGTACAGCGCCGATCTTACGCGGCGATCCACTGGTCGGCCCATCGCCCTCCATGCCCATCACCGCATCCATAAACGATAACACAGGCCGCTTTGCCTCACAGATATCGATCAGCGCATCGGCAAAGTCGTCCATTTTCGGCATGCGCACATGGTATTCTGCTTTCATCGTGCCGGGGACCGTGCCAAACATATTTTTCACCGCACCGGTATAGGTCATCATCCCATGTGTCTTTAGCTTGCACACAGAGATCACCTGATCCGCTTCCTGGCTCATAGCCGTTACGGTGAGATTCTTAAGCATTTTTCCGGCCACGCCGGAAAGCTGAACGCTATTGGTATTGAGGCTCAGCTCTGCGCCGCTCTCTTCGGCCGCCTGCTGCATGCCGGTGATTTTATAAATCCGGCGCAGCATGGCTGCGTTGAACGGGCCTCCGGGACTATCGCCAATGATCACGCGGCATCCATAGGCCTTGAGCCGCCTGGCAAGCGCCGCTACAAAGGCGGGGTGCGTCGTGGCCGCCTGCTCGGGCCCCTTGCCCATGACCAGGTTAACCTTGAGCAGCACGGTCTCCCCCTGCTTAATATAGGGACCGAGCCCGCCTATATCCTCTATGGCCGCTGTGAGCGCCTGCTCCAGCGCCTCTGTCTGATAGCTTTCACATCGATGAATGGTGACCATCCTGACCATATACCTCCAGCATTTGTTTTGTATAAACCCCCGGCGCTGCATAGGTGATCAGCGGCGGCTGCACGCGCAGCTCCGTCCCTCCTTGCAGGACCGCTTCTATGAGCACCTGCGTCGGCTCCTTATCAATATATGGATGCACCATTTGCAGGCGTTTCGGCTCTAATGATACGCGCCGCAGCTCGCTGAAAATCTCGCTCAGGCGCTGTGGGCGGTGCACCATATACAGCCGCCCCCTGCTGGGCAGCAAATAGGCGGCGGCCTCGACGACATCGCGCAGCGTACAGCAGATCTCATGCCGCGCGATCTGCACTGCCTCCGCTTGGCTGGTCAGCCCGTGCTCCGCCTTCATATACGGCGGATTGACCGTGACCGCCTGAAAGCTCTGCGGCTGAAAAAGCTGCCTCACGCAGCGCACATCGCCCTGCTGCACCTGCACCCGGTCCTCAATCTGATTGAGCCGCATACTGCGCTCTGCCAGCGCCGCCATCTCAGGCTGCAGCTCCAGCGCTGTATACTGCGCTTTAGGGTAGCGCGCCAGCATCAAAATCGGCACAACACCGCTGCCGCTGCACATATCCATCACGGTCTCTCCCGGCTTTGCCTTGGCAAAATCAGCCAGCAGCACCGCATCCGTGCCAAAACAAAAGCGGTCCGGATCCTGAATGATCCGGTAGCCGCCTCGCTGTAATTCATCGATTCGCTCCATATCCGCGCCCTTTTAAAATTCCTTTTCCAGCTCCTTAAGCTGCTTTTGGTCCTCTTTATCCATATATTCCTGATTTTGCCGGCGGTTTCTGCGCTTTTTGACAATCTTAATCTCATCCAAAGGAAACTCCGTAATAAGCACATCGCCCTTCTCCTGTGTGACGCCCACCTTGATCAGCTGACGCAGCACATTCACATGCAGTACCTCGCCCTCGCCGCTCGGCGTCTCCACCAGATCGCCCTCATCCGGCAGCTTTTTATTCAGCTCCTCATAGGTGCTCTCCTCATATTTTAAGCAGCACATCAAACGGCCGCAGGTTCCTGAGATCTTAGTCGGATTCAGAGACAGGTTCTGATCCTTCGCCATCTTAATCGACACCGGCGCAAAATCCGAAAGGAAGGATGCGCAGCAATACGGCCGGCCGCAGATTCCAATGCCTCCACCCATCTTCGTCTCATCACGCACTCCAATCTGCCGCAGCTCGATCCGCGTCCTAAACAGCGCCGCTAGATCCTTAACCAGCTCTCGAAAATCAACGCGTCCATCCGCTGTAAAATAAAACAAAATTTTATTGCCGTCAAAGGTGTACTCCACCTCTACCAAATTCATATCCAGATGGTGTGCCTTGATCTTCTCCAGACAAATATCAAAGGCCTCCTTCTCGGCCGCCATATTCTTGGCATAGATCTCTTTATCCTTCTCCGTCGCCTTTCGCAGCACATTCCGAAGAGGTGCCACAATATCCTCTTCCGCCGCCAGGCGCGGCTCCGTCACCACCAACCCGTACTCAATCCCGCGCATCGTCTCCACGATCACATACTCGCCCTTCTGAATGCGGTATGCACCCGGGTTAAAATAATAAATCCTGCCTGCGTGCCGAAAGCGCACTCCTATTACCGTAGTCAAAATAATCCTCCTACTTTAAAATCATCAATAAGCAATCGATGGCTAGTGCCGGATTGGCATTCGCCTTTAGCTTTTTATCAATATCCAATATCGTCTCCACGATTTGAATGAGTTTTTCACTTGAATAGTAAGCGGCTAAGCCGCAAATGGTTCTTGTCTGGTCGCTGCACAGAAGCCTCCCAGGCTCGCCCGTCTCCTGATAGACCAAGATATCGCGGTACCAGACAAGCATAAACGAAAACAGCTTGTCCTGCGCTGACTTATATTTTTCCCATAGCTGCTGCCCGCGCATCACTTCCAGCTGAGAAGCCTCTGGAATACGCGCTAAAAAATCAAATACCGCGCGCCGGATCTCTTCAAATTCTTCATTTTCACACAGCTGCAGAGCCTGCCCCGGCGCCCCCTGCGCAAACGCGGCCGCCATATTGGCTTTTTCCTTTGGTATGCCCCGCTTTTGCAGCCAGTCTCCGATCAGCGCCTGATTGAGCGGCTGCAGACTAATCCTTACGCAGCGAGATAAAACTGTCGGCAAAAAAGAGGTGCTGCTTTCTGCCAGCAATACGATAATACCGTACGTCGGCGGCTCCTCCAGCGTCTTGAGCATTGCATTTTGCGCCTCTATGGTCAGCTTATCCGCTGCCTCTATGATGTATACCTTTCGCAGGCTATCATATGGACAAATATTGATATCTTTGATCAGCTCTTCCCGAATCTGCTTAACTGAAATGCTGTTTTTATCCTCTGCCGGCGCAATCCTCTTTACATCCGGATGATTATGATGATCAAAGCTGCGACAGGCCGCACAGCTTCCGCAGCTTTCGCCATCCTCACTTCTGTGCTGACAAAGCAGCGCTTTGACAAATGCATCGGTGAGCGTCTTTTTTCCTATGCCGCGAATACCCTCCAGCAGGTATGCATGCCCCAGCTGGCCGCTCGCAGTCGCCGCCTTTAAATGAGCCTTCGGCCCTTCATGTCCCAATATAGCAGAAAAAGAGGCTCCCTCTCTGCTCAATTGATCAGCCATCGGGAGCCCCTCCTTTTAGAATCAGAATTTGTGGAACTGTTCAACATCAACTACAAATACCGTTGCGCCGCCGGCCGTTACTTCAATCGGATACGGAACATATCCTTCTGCGGTTGTCGTATAGGGTTGATTGGCAATGGTCATCTGCTTGACCGTCTGGCACTTCTCGTGAATGATCTGCAAAACCTGATCCAGCTTATCAGCCTCTACACCGACCAAGATCGTTGTATTGCCGACACGAAGGAATCCTCCTGTACTGGCCAACTTGGTTACCTGGAAATTATTCCGGTTTAACGCTGTGGTAAGTTTCTGAGCATCCTCGTCATGAATGATCGCTAATACAAGTTTCATTTTGATTCCTCCTTATAAAATAAAGGTGATATATATTTAGAATCGCTCACGATCTGGCCTCTGCCAGTTTCTGTACGCGTTTCAAAATATCTTGATGCACTGCCTGCGGATCCCTTGCCCCATCAATCAATACGATTCGCTCGGGATACCGATGTGCCAATGTCAGATACCCTTCATTAACCCTGCGATGAAACGCCTCCTGCTGCTGCTCCATCCGGTCCAGGCTTCCCTTTTGCTTTTTCTTTCTGCGAAGCCCTTCTTCATAATCAATATATATCATAAATGTTGCATCCGGCTGCAGGCCGCCGGTCGCAAACCGGTTAATCGCCTCAATGGTTTCAATGGTCATACCGCGTCCGATCCCCTGGTAGACCAAGCTGGAATCCAAAAAACGATCTAATAGTACGATGCTGCCTTTTTCCATGGCCGGCTTGATCTTCTCTGCCACATGCTGCGCTCGGGAGGCCGCATATAGCAGCGCTTCAGTCATCTGATCCATCTCAGCATACTGCGGATCCAAAATTACACCGCGAATCGCCTCGCCAATAGCAGTACCGCCGGGCTCTCTGCTTCTGACCACTGGATAGCCTCGTTCCAAAAGAGCCTGCTCCAGCATATCCATCTGCATCGTCTTGCCAGAACCATCCGGCCCCTCCAGCGTAATCAGTAAACCCATTGTTTCACTACCTCACGAACTGCTTTAATGTTAAATTGCCTTGTCGCCTTTATTATATCATAGGTGATTGTGTTTTTCAAGCAAAACCCTTTTCGGCCTGAGGCGTCCGCGTTACTCCATTTACGCTCCACTTGTAATACTTCTGTAATATTTTTTT
This sequence comes from Lachnospiraceae bacterium, assembly GCA_022794035.1. Taxonomy (NCBI): domain Bacteria; kingdom Bacillati; phylum Bacillota; class Clostridia; order Lachnospirales; family Lachnospiraceae; species Lachnospiraceae bacterium. Next base: position 33,365 of record JAAWDX010000008.1, read on the forward strand.
ATATTTTATTCATATTTCAGCGCGGAATCCATAATATTTTTATGCTATTATACAGCAGTTTAATGTATCATTTATTTTGTTTAGGAGGAAAGACCATGGTTCAGCAGTTTCGCGAAAATTTTCAAAAATGCCTCAGCATCTATCGTCAAGAAATCGCTTCTAACGCCTTTCTTCTGTCTCTGATCGGCCCGTTTTACGGGCTTTGCGATTACAATGTATACGAAGGCTGGAAGCTTTCAAGCGATATGCGCTATTTCGAAGCCTCCAATCTCATATATGCTTTAAAAAATACGGAGGGACTGCCTGCCGATCTCGTTGAATTAGCCGACGACTTTAAAGAGCAGGGGTATGAAATTAACAGCAGTCCTGATTTTGCAGAAGAGACAGTCAAGGAGCAGATTAAATTTATTTATACGATTTTACGAGGCGAAGCCATTATCACGCCTGATGCTCCTGCTTCTACTGAAGAAAATGACACACAGGCATAAAGAATTGCTTCCAAAAGTTAGCATGGTTATCATCGCTTTTGGAAGCAATTTTTATTTTAGCCTAATAGCTTCCTTCCATATTCATTGACTACCACTTCTTTAAACCCCAGCTGGTCATACATCCTCCTCGCCTTATTGCCGACTACACAAAAGAGGGAAATTTCTGAATACCCCTGATCCAATATATAATTGCACACACATTTGGCAAATTGTTTGCCAATGCCTTGCCCCTGCTGCTCCGGCGCCACAGAAATACCATCCAGCTCACAGCCATCCACATTTGCATAGGCAACAACTCTGGAATCCTTTACATAAACGAGTCGATCCTCTTTAGTGGCCGCCCACTCCTGCCGCTCCTCTTCGCTGGGCTGCTCCTGTACAGAATCCGGGAAGTCTCCTACCTGCAGCCGCATTTCATGAAAGGCCTTTGCATGAAACGCCTGCACGGTATGATAATCCGCATCCTGATACTGCCTGACTGGTGATGCATCCACCTCATACTGCTCGCCCGCATATTTCATATAAGCAGAAGAAAACTGCCTCTGATAGCCTCTTTTCTGCATAAACCCGGAAAACTCTTTCGCATAAGCCGTTACAATCTGCGTTGTTCCCTCCTGCCGCAGCATTTCCTCCCATTCTTTTAAGACAAAGCCTGCAATTCCTCTCCCCCTATACTCCGGCATCATATAGAGCGAGATAAAGGCCTCTTCCCCTGGGCAGATCAAAGCGATCCCCACCAGCGTATCCGCTTCAAACACTCCGTACACATCTTCATCTCTATGATCCAATGCCAGCTGTAAGTCACCCGGCATATCGCTCCGCTTTTCTACATTTTTTACATGCTTTGTATTTTCATCAAAAAGCCGCTGCCAATATATGTTTTTCATCGTCTACTCCTTGTTTTTAAAAAGCAAGTATGCTACATTAAGTGCATTCACTTTATTATACAGATAGGATCTACACTATGCAACCATCATTTGAACCAGAGGTCTCTCATGAATCCACAAAATGAGTATGAATTAAAAGCGCTTTTGCATCAATTTCTCAGCTTAGGCGAGGCGCTTCTCGCCAACGGTGCTGAAATCAGCCGTGTAGAGGATACCCTCACCCGTCTCGGGCTGGCCTATGGCGCTGAGCGCATGAATGTATTTGTCATTACCTCCAGTATGATCATCACCATGATCTTTCCTGATGGACAAGAGCTCACGCAAACCCGCCGCATTTTAAGTGCCGGCAGCTCTAATTTCACTAAACTAGAGGCTCTCAATGCATTAAGCCGCGACTGCTGCCGCGCCCCTAAACCGCCAAAGGAGCTTGCAAAAGCACTTGCTGCGCTCGACGCAGCGCCTCCCTCAAGACTGCGGTTTTATCTGGGCAGCGTCCTAGCTGCAGGAAGCTTTTCTATTTTCTTTGGCGGCAATATAATAGACGGCCTTACTGCCGCCCTTTTTGCATTTCCTCTCTGCTTTTTACAGGAAAAACTCCCCGCGCTCTGTTCCAGCCGCGTAATTTACAATTTTCTGATCTCCCTGCTGGTCGGCTTGGCGCTTTGCGGCTGTGCCGCCCTGTTTCCAGTACTGCATATCGATAAGCTCATCATCGGCGATATTATGTTGCTGATTCCCGGCATCGCTATGACCAATGCTGTACGCGATATTCTGATCGGCGATACCATCGCAGGCATCATGCGGCTGGTAGAGACCCTGCTCTGGGCCGGCGCACTGGCCTGCGGCTTTATGATCGCTATCATGCTGATTTAAAGGAGGGCGCCCATGAATGAAATTCTAACGCAGCTGATCACTGCTTTTACCGGCTCTCTTGGATTCGCCCTGCTGTTTCATCTGCGGCGGCGTCTACTGACCTGCGCTTCGCTGGGCGGACTGCTCAGCTGGGCCGTTTATCTGGCCGGCGAATGGGCATTTAACAGCATTTTTATCGCCTGCCTGCTCGCTTCTGCCTTCGCGGCGCTCTACAGTGAAATTTTGGCCCGGCTTTTAAAGGCTCCGGCAACTGTCTTTTTCATCCCTACCATCGTCCCCTTGATTCCCGGAAGTACCTTATATTATACAATGAGTCATGCTGTGCAAAATGACTGGCCGCAGGCGAAGGCCTATGCCCTTTTAACGCTGCAGTATACGCTGTCTATCGCCATCGGCATCAGCTTTGTATGGGCACTGTTTTATATGCTGCGCAAAATAAAGCCGCGCCTACGATAAAAACTTCTCTAAATTGACCCGCATCTGTCTGGCCAGCGCCTCCGGCGTCTGGCCTTTTTGCTTGGCCGCATAGGCCAAATTTTCCATCAGTACAGCCGGGATCTGCGTAAGCTCCATGGTCTCTTTCTGCATGGCCCAGGCTACCGCCTCAATCCCATCGGTCTCTACAAACAGGCGCTCTGCCGGGATTTCGCGCAGCATTTGCTGCTGCAGATGGGCTCCGGCCTCAGCAAGCCGCGCCGTATCCGGTCCCAGCGTAAAATAACAATCCAGCGCCATGTAGCGCTCCAGCGTTTTTTCCGGCCCGGAATACCAGTGCACGCAGATCCTTTCCGGGAAGCCCTGCAGCAGATCGGCAATGCGCTCCTCCTGCCCTTTGGTGTGCAAAATGACCGGCTTTTTTTGATCTGCCGCCAGCTGAAGCTGTTTTTCCAGCTGCCTTTGCTGCACCTCTAGCGAAACGCTGCACCACACGCTGTCCATGCCGATTTCTCCAATCAAATCACACTGCTCCAGAGCCGGCATGCTTTCCTCGATCGTCCACTGGTCCGCATACCAAGGATGGAGGCCAAAGCTAAGCCGAAGCTCCGGCCTCCCCTTAAATGTCTGCAGAAAGCGCCACTCCTCCGGTGTGCCGCTGGAAAAACAGGTGATCAGATCATTTTGTTTGCGCAGCGCCAGCTCCTGCTCTGCCTGAGGCTCTAAAAACGCGCTTATATGCGCATGCATATCAATGATCTGCATCCGTTTTTTCTCCTTTTGCCTGAATGATTTCATAGATCTCGGCCCGCAGCGCTCCCTGCGCATACAGCCACTGCCTGTCGCGCTCCTTCTGCGCAATGGTAATTTCCTTTCGGATTCCCTCTCCCGGACCGCCTAAAATCAAAATCCGGTCCGAGAGATAAATGGCCTCATCTGTATCATGGGTGACCAGCAGAATGGTCTTTTTTAAATTGCGGCGCAGCTCCTGAAGCCAGTCCTGCATATTTCCCCGCGTAATCACATCCAATGCGCCAAACGGCTCATCCAGCAGATAAATGTCTGCCTCGCACAGTGTGGTCCGCAAAAAAGCTGCCCTCTGCCGCATACCGCCCGACAGCTCATGCGGATATTTCTCTTCGCAGCCCTGCAGGCCAAAGCGCGCCATCTGCTCTCTGGCCCGGCTCTTCATCCTATCCTTCTGATGATGAATTTCACCGTAAAGGCATACATTATCCAATATCGTCCTCCAGGGCAGCAGCAAATCGCTCTGCGGCATATAGGCAAACTGACGGCTAACCCCTTCGATCCTTGCTCCATCGATTTCTATTTTGCCGCTCTGCGGCCTTAAATTGCCGGCCAGCACGTTGAGCAGCGTCGATTTTCCACAGCCGGACGGCCCCAAAATACTCACAAACTCTCCGTCCTGCACGGCGAAAGAGAGCTCACGCAGCACCGTCTGATCGGCATAGGAAAAGCTTAATGCGCAGATATTTAATTTCATTTATTTCCCCAAAAATTCATTTGTGTAGCAGTCGCTGGCGGGAATCGTCTGATTGATCACGCCGTATTCCTTTAAGAAGGCGCTGTAGTTGTCCCATACCTCGTCCTTCATGATGCCCCACACCTCAGCGTCTTCCATATATTTGCCGGCCAGATAGGTCTGGGATTTTTTGAGCATTTCAAGATCGTAGGTTGGCGCATAGGAATGCAGGATCTCGGCACTGCCCTCCGGATCGGCCATCACATCCTGATAGCCCTTTTCGGTTGCCCGCAAAAAGGCCTTGATCATCTCAGGATCACTCTCGATAACTGCATCGCTGGTAATGATGATGGGCGTATAATAATCCAGCCTCTCATCCAGCTGCCGGCATTCCATATAATTCAGCTTAACGCCGTTCATCTCGGCCATCACGCTGTCCCAGCCTTCAAAGAACCACATGATATCACAGCTTTTTCCCAGCGCCTCGAAGCCGCTGCCATCTGAAATGACCATATTCAACTTCGAAAAATCCTTGCCTTCCTTCGTCATGCAGGCCTCCAGCACAGCGGCCTCGCCCGGTCCGGCCCAGCCGGCATAGGTCTTGCCTTCAAAATCCGCTGGCGACGTGATGCCGCTGTCAGCCAGCGTCACGAAACCGGAGGTATTGTGCTGAATAATCGTCGCCACCGCTTTCACTGGCAGCGGATCCTCCGAGGTCAGCGCGATCGTCACATCCTCCTGATAGGCAATGCCAAACGTACCCTTCTGCTGCGCAATCAGCGTAGCCGTCGCCCCCTCGGTCGGCTCGATGATCTCCACATCCAGCCCCTCAGCCTCATAATACCCTTTATTCAGCGCCACATACATGCCCGTATGATTGGTATTGGGCACATAATCCAGCACCACCGTCACCTTTTTCAGCTCCTGATTTTCCTTGCTCTGCTCTCCCGTCTGCGTATCGCCGCAGGCGCACAGCGCTGTCGTGAGAGCCGCCACCAAAATCAGTGCCACTGCCTTTTTCAATTGCTTCTTCAACTTTCTTCCTCTTTTCATTCAATAGATTTGTATATAAACCCAGCGCCTAGTTTCCCCGCCTGGCGGGAAGCACGACGCGGCTTATTACCTTGATCAGGCCGTTCATCAACAGACTCAGCAGGATAATCATGATGACGCAGGCAAACACCCGGTCCAGCATATAGCCATTTTTCGCCCGGATCAGATAATATCCAAGACCGCTCTGTGAGGCGATCCATTCTCCGACCACAGCGCCGCTGATGCTGTAGGTGGCTGCTACCTTTAACCCTGACAGCAGCGATATCATGGCAGACGGAATCTTCACAATGCGGTATAGCTGCCACCGCGAGCCGCCATAGGCACGGATCAGATTGAGATAGCCTTCTTCCATCTGTCCCAGCCCGTCGCTAAAGCTGATTACAATCGGGAAGAAGCACATGAGCACTACCGTCAGGATCTTGGGCGCATAGCCAAAGCCCATATAGATGATAAAGATGGGCGCCAGCACAATGACCGGCACCGTTTGCGTAACGACTAGAATGGGATACACACACTTTTTAAATGTGGGCGCGGCATCCATCCAGATGCCGATCAGGATGCCGATCACAAAGGAAATGCCCATTCCGACAAGAGCCTCTGCTGCTGTCACGCCGGCATGGCGCATCAGCTCCGGAAATTCGTTTATGAATGCATTAAACGCCGCACTCGGTGAAGGCAGCACATACAGCGGAATACCGGCAATCCGCACCACTGCCTCCCATATCAGCAGCAGCCCTATGATCACTAGCACAGGCGCTGTCTTCGTCAATCGTTTCATTGTTCTATCTTCTCCTTTTTAACACAAAAAACCGATGCGTCTTATCTGGACGCATCGGCATGTATACAGCTCATGAATACTTGCAAAGGCCGCCTTTTATGCGCCGCCCTGCAAGCATCCTATTTGTCACTATATTTTCCTGCGCCAGTATTATCTGTATCAGGTTCAAAGGGTCAAAACCTTATGGTTTACTCTCAGGCCTTCGGCCTCCCCATTTTTGTTTCATTATACGCCAGATAAAAAGCATATGCAAGCTTTTTATTTTAAGTGCATCAAATTGCCAGTCTCTGGATATGCTATCCTCTATACTTGATTATGGAGGTAACGATTGATATTATGTTTGAAATGACACCCTTTGAAAAAAGCTATCGCAGCCTATTCAGCCGCAGCCCCTTTGCTGAGCTTGAAAAAAATTTCTTTGGCAATCTGAACGGCGCCTACGAATTTCAGACGGATATTCAGGATCAGGGCGACTCTTTTCTGCTGGAGGCCGATCTGCCTGGCTTTGATAAAAAGGATATTCAGGTGGATGTCCACCACCACCGCCTGACGATCAAGGCCACGCGGCATTCTCAGCAGGAGCAGCAGGATGAAAAAGGAAATTATCTGCGCCGGGAACGCACCTATGGCTCTTTCACCAGGAGCTTTGACATCGATGCCATTCAGGAGGATCAGATCTCCGCGTCTTATGCCGACGGGGTGCTGCGCCTGACTTTGCCCAAAAAGAAAGAAGCTTTGCCAGCCTCTCATCAGATCGAGATTCAGTAAGCAGATGCTTATCGTCAGGATTTGCAAAAATTAAAAAATGGCGGAAATATTTCCACCATCTATCGAGTCTGGCAGGACCATGGCGGAATTTTTCCGCCATGGTCCTGCCAGCGAAGCTTGCTAACGGGTATTTTTCAGCTATTACACGACCGTTCCGCCATACACGGTGGAAAAATTTCAGCTATATCGTCCGTTTCCGCCCGCGGCGGCTGAAGGATTGAAATTGGCTGAAAAATTAGGATCGGCTGAAAAACCGAGATCATCAGAACAACTAGCTCCGAAATAGCAACAACCGTATTGACTGCTCAATCCAGCACGCAGTATTGATCCATATATGCTTCCATCCGCTGCAGCACATCCTGATATTCCTGCCTGCCCTGCAGATATTCGTGCAGATCTTTGACTGTCACGATGGCATGTACATTGAGGCCGAACTCTTCTTTGACCTCCATAATGGCTGTTTTTCCGGGAATCTGTCCCACCTCGCAGCGGTTTACGGAGATGAACATATGCTCTGCTGTTACAGCGCCGCAGCCTTTGAGGATCGGCATTGTCTCGCGCACGGCTGTGCCGGCTGTGATCACATCTTCAATGATAATCAGGCGATCGCCGTCCTGCGGCTTGTATCCCACGAGGCTGCCGCCTTCGCCGTGGTCTTTTTCTTCTTTACGGTTAAAGAAATAGGGCTTGTCAATTCCATATTCGTTTGCCAGTGCAGCTGCTGTTGTTGTGACCAGCGGAATGCCTTTGTACGCGGGTCCAAACATAGCGTCAAATTCCTGACCGAGCGTCTCCTTAACCAGCTCGGCATAGAATTTTCCAAGACCTGCGATCTGCGCGCCGGTGCGGTAGTTGCCGGTATTGACAAAATACGGCGTGAGGCGCCCGCTTTTGGTTTTGAACTCGCCAAACCGCAGCACGTCTGCGGCCATCATAAATTCGATAAATTTGATTTTCGATTCTGTCAGCATATCGTTTCCTCCTTAATCTAACCAATAGGCTATGAGCAGCTTCATTGTGTTTTCTACAGCCTTTATATGCGAGCGTTCATACGCATGGCTGGCAAAAACGCCTGGACCGATGAGCGCTCCCTGGATATCCTGTCCGCCGGACAGCGCCGCGCTCACATCCGATCCATAATACGGATAAATATCAATCGCATAGTCCAGCTCGTTTTCTTTGGCCAGCTCGGCCAGCCGAGAGGTAATGGCATAATCATACGGGCCGGAGGAGTCCTTAGCACAGATCGAGACCATCTTTTCCGTACAGGAAAGATCCTCTCCGATGCAGCCCATATCGACGGCAATCAGCTCACGGATATCCCGTGGAATCCAGGCCATGCCGTGCCCCACCTCTTCATAGGTAGAAATCAGAATTTTCACTGTATGGCTGGGAATCAGATGATGGGATGCAAAGTGCTCCAGAACGCCCAGCAGTATGGCAACGGAAAGCTTATCATCTAAAAACCGAGATTTGATGTAACCGGAGGGGGTAACCGTGAATTTGGGATCGATACAGATATAATCGCCGGTCTGTACGCCCAGCTTCTGTACATCTTCCTTGCTATTTACATCCTCATCCAGACGGACCTCCAGATTCTCCTCGCTCCGCTCCTTGCCGGCCTCTTTATACACATGGGACGCCGGCTTCGTGCAGTACACCGTTCCGTCATACACTTGGCCGTCCCGCGTATGGACCCGGCACAGCTCGGAATCCACGGTCGCCAGATTGGGCCCGCCGATCTTGGTAAAGGCCAGTGCTCCGTTTTCTTTGATGCTGCGCACCATCAGCCCCAGCGTATCCACATGGGCACAAAAGCCAACGACATATTCCAGATCCTTTCCCGGAATGGTAATGATGCCGTTTCCTTTATGTGTCATCTCAAAGGAATATCCAAGCGCCTCTGCTTTTTGCTCCACCTTTTCCATCACTGCAGCCGTGTACCCGCTCGGGCTGTCGATCTGCATGATCTCTCTCAGGGTTTGCAGCACATACTCCATATTGATTTCCATTTGAACTGCCTCCTTATTTTATGCTAATAAGCTGCCCACATTTTGCACAACCAAGCTTGGCTTTACATCACTATGGTGCAGATCTTCTTCTGTGGTTTCCCCGGAAAGCACCAGCACCGAGGTGACTTCATGACGGGCTCCCAGCGCAATATCCGTATACAGTCTGTCGCCTACCACGACCATGTCTTCTCTGGCCACTCCGGTAAATTCCTGAATGATTTCCAGCGTATCCTCATAAGGCTTGCCGAAATAGCGCGGCGTTTTTCCGGTAGAAGCTGTGATCAGCGCGCAGATAGCGCCCGAATCAGGGATGAACCCTCCCTCCACGGGACAGTTATAATCCGGATGGGTAGAGATAAATTCTGCGCCTTCGCGGATGTAGCGGCAGGCCTTTTCCAGCTTGTCATAGGTAAGGGTGGTATCGAAACTGGCTACTACGATCGGAGCCTCCTCTTCTACCCGAATACCGGCCTGCTCAAAGCTGCGGATGAGATCCGGCGTCCCGACGACATATACGCTCTGACCGGCTCTGTGCCGCTTCAAGAATGCAATCGTCGTTTCGGCAGATGTGAGGATATTTTCCGGCCCTGCCGGAATGCCCATGCCCTGCAGGCGCTGTACATATGTATCCTTGGCTCTGGAAGCATTGTTGGTAAAAAACAGATACTGCGCGCCGTTTTGCCGTATGCGCTGCAAAAAGGGCAGCGTTTCGGGAAAAAGCTGATTGCCCAGATAGACTGTGCCGTCCATGTCGAGGATCCAGAGCTTTTTTTGCTGAAGATTATCCATTTTTGTTTTCTTCCTTTAATTTGAGTTTGGCGTGTACAACTAGCCGGCCGTTATGAGGATCCAGCACGTAATCACAGGTTGATAGGGTGATGAGCGTATCCTGCGCCGTGACCTCTACATCCGTCGCATAGAGAGAGCGCTGCTTGCAGCTGCTCACATAGTCTGCCTGCCGCTGTTCATTGCTGAATGAGGTCTGGCAGTATTCCACCTCCGTGGTGCATTGATAGACCGAAAAGACCTCGCAGTCATATACGCCATCCTTTGTGATGAAGGTAAAGGCCGGATGCTTTGCGAAAAATTCAGCATCGAGATATTTGCCCAGCTCTCCAAACATGGAGTCATCCTTCATACGATGCCCATAGAGGATCAGATTCTGCAGCGGACTACCCATCTGATTGGCGGCGTCCACAAAGATCGTCCCTGCTGAGTTGTATTCGCCGTAAAAGTTTTTGTGTAAGTATTCATCGTTGTCCTTGGCCTGTACCACTACATAATCGATAACCGTATCGGGCACCTTGATCCAGCCTACTGTATCAGGATTTTCCAGGATCAGAGGCGTCAGGTCAAACATATACTCCTGAGCCTCGCCGACGCTATCGCTCCCGGATATTTCCTGTCTGCCGTAAAATAAGTCCTGCACCTTTGTCTGTGTGACCTCATTTTGATGGTAGCCCCACCAGATGCTGCCCAGCTTATACAGACAAAAAACCAATATGCAGGCAACTAAAACGATCAATATGTTCAGAATGGTTTTTGTCGTCTTTCCTTTTTCTGCCATGCGCTTTCTCCTTCGCCTTGTATTAGCAGCCGCTTCCTGCCGCTTCCAGCACAGCCTCCATGCCGGCGCCTTCCTCCAGCAGCCATAAGGAGACGTGTGCGTCCCATGCCATCAGTGCTTCCAGCTCCGTTTTCATATCGTTTGGATATGGCTGCGGCGGCACGCTGATGCTGCCCATATCGGCCTCATGTGTAAATGTAAGATAGTCCAGCTCCTCTTCACTGCTCCCCGCCTGCCACGGAAACTGCAGCGTATCATACCAGCCGTATTCCAGAGCATGCAGCGCAATATCGGTGCTGCCAGTGGTAAGGCCGATGCTGCGGATGTAGCCTGCCTTTTTGGCCTGCGTCAGCGCATCATAAAACCCTTCACTGTCGCCCGTTCTGGGCAGATAATCCGGATCATGGATCTGACACAGATCCAAATAATCAGTTTTGAGCCCCCGGAGTACGGTTTTCAGCTGGTTTTTAAATTCCTCGGGCCTACACGGCTGAAAGCTGCCGGCTAAAATGAGCTCCTGACGATGCCCGACAGTGGCATGTCCGACTCGCTTTTGCAGCTCTTCTATCGGAAGTCCTATATCAAAAAAACGAATCCCTGCTTCCATTGCTTTTTCTGTAAGCATGCGGCACTCTGCAAAGCTCCTTTGCAGCAGAGGCCCGCATTCAAACCCAAGATTTCCGGTCACAATACCCGACCGGCCTAGTGTTACCTGCTTCATCGATTTCCTCCGCACTCTCTGTTTAGTACATTTTTTGAATTTTAAAGTTCTTCTCGGCTTCTCTTCGCTGATCCTTTTTGGCGATATCCTGCCGCTTGTCATACAGCTTTTTACCTTTAGCCAGCGCAATCTGCACCTTAGCATAATTGCCCTTAAAATAAAGCTTCACCGGCACGATCGTATAGCCATCCGTCTTTACCTTGCCGATCAGCCGCCGGATTTCACTTTTGTGCAGCAGCAGCTTGCGTGTCCTGAGCGGATCCTTATTAAAGATATTGCCCTGCTCATACGGGCTGATATGCATATTATAGAGGAAAGCCTCTCCCTGCTCGATCCTGACAAAGCTTTCCTTCAAACTGCATTTCCCCTGCCGCAGCGACTTAACCTCTGTGCCACTCAGGCTGAGCCCTGCTTCAAACAGCTCTTCCAGAAAATACTCAAAATGCGCCTTTTTATTTTGCGCAACAAGCTTTACGGTATCCTTTGCCACTCGCTTCCTCTCCCTTCTCTTCTATGATCAAGTAGTCCCCTACTTGCCTCGCGGCCCGCATGCTGCGTTAGCCACAAACTTCCATATGCGGGTCTGCATATAACAAAAAACGGCCTAGATCGACTAGGCCGTTCACAGATTTTATCACGCGATCACAAAATATAAAACCAAAGAAAGAATGATATAAATTGCCGCTAAAATCTTTGTAATCCGTTCAAACTTGCCTTCCATCGTCCGCGCTTTATTTTTACCGAAATACGACTCGGCCACGCCGCTTACGGCTCCGGAAAGCCCCGCGCTCTTCCCCTGCTGCATCAAAACAATGCCGGTGAGCATAATGCAGACGATAAATAATATAATAGAAATAATAATGCCAGCCATTTCTATTGCTCTCCTCCCTCGTTTATTCGATACATTTTTTCATGCTCTTCATCATACCACAAGGCCGAAGCAAAGTCAATTACCAGTTCGCTGTTTTCCATGTGTTTCCATCCATTGTTTTAATGGTAATCTGACGGTCCTCCAGCATCGCATATGTGCTTGGTGCGCCTTCCTTAGGCAAAGATACCGAACCGGGGTTCATCGCCGTATATGCTTCGTGATTCCAAATCCCCGGCACATGCGTATGCCCGCTCAGCAGCAGATCCCCCTCCTGCAAGTGCAGCGTTTCTGCAGCCAGATGGCCATGCGTGATGCAGAGCCGGCCCCCGGCCTCCAGCGGCAGCAGCATATATGGCGCTGTAATAGCAAAATCCAGCATCATCTGATCAACATCCGCATCACAGTTTCCGCGCACGGCAATGATCACCCGCTTATATGCATTCAGCAGTGCTGCGCACTCCTTTGGCGCATACCCCTGCGGAACCGGATTGCGCGGCCCATGGTACAGCAGATCCCCCAGCACCAGAAGCACTTCAGCCTCTTCCTCTTCAAACCGCTGCAGTGCCTGTTTTAGACAAGCAGCATCCCCATGAATATCCGAAATCACCATATATTTCATTTGTATTTTCCTCGCTTTTTCCAATTGTCTAGCCCCATTACCACACCGGCTTTTATCAGGCCATTGTTACATCCTGCATCATGCGCAGCACCAGCGGCCGCTGCTCCTCATCCGGATCTCCCCGGCCAATCAGATACAGGCTGTGCAGCTTCGTATCTGCCGTCTGCTGTCCCGGAAGCATCGAAATCGTAGCGCCCGCCTCCCTCAGCTCCCAGCGGTGTTCTCCTGCCTCCAGCTGCACATATTCGCTCACATCCCCCTGCTGCACCTCAGAAAACAGCAATTCTTCCTGCTGCCTTGCACGCCGCCACAGCTCCAGGGTCTGATCATTTTCCGACAGGCATACAACGCGCACGCCGCTCATCCCGCCACTTGCCGCCTTGCCATCCTCTGCAATCGGCACTATCTCCGGTATGCCGCCGCGGCATACCAAAGCAATCGTAAACGCCTGATCCCGCGGAATAATCACATGGTGCTGCATTCTGACCTGACCCTTTTCCTCTATGCGGATCAGAGTCTGTCCGCTGCCCATCAAAAAATGCGGTGTACTCTCTCCATATGCGAGTTGGCGCGTCACCGGCATCCCGCCCACATATACGGCCACCTCTTCCCACTCTGTACAGGCATGGAAAAATCGAATATAACTCATGTACTTCCTCCAAACTTATGCATTTATAATTATATCCTCATTCTATGACCCATACGCACAAAACTTTCCAAAAGTTTATATCCGAAACCGCTGCTCCTCCGTAAGCTCCAAAAGCGCCGTTACCCGCTCCGCTCTCGCCTGCATGACCTCCATCGCCTCCGGGCTGTGCGCATCCGAGCCGATATAAAACCGGCAACCCTCATCCCGCGCAATCCGAAACAGCCGCAGATGCTCCTCGCGCCGCTCCTCCCAGCCATCTGCAAAGCCGCTTGTATTAAGCTCAATACCCGCACCGCGGGAAGCAAAACGCTTGAATACCGCCTTCAGACGCGAGTCGTCCATCAGCGCAAATACCTTCGCATAATCTCCTTCTTTAAAGGTATGACGGCAGTTTAAATGAGCAATTCCAACCTTATGCCAGGGAAGCTCTAGGCAGCTGATCTCCTCCAGCCGCTGTGTAAAAAGCTCCGCCGCCTTTTCTTCTGTGTCCACCTCCGCCATACGGGTAAAATTCTTCATATGAAAATGATTAGGCGGAATCACGATCCAGTCAAAACGGTCAAAATGCTCCGGCGCCAGCCCCAGCCGGCCTCCTCCGCAGTATTCCGTTTCACAACCAAAATACATGCGCGGCCCATCCTGCGGCAGGGCCGCCAGCGCCGCCTTGTTTACCTCCGCATGCTCAATATTTTGAGGCTTGTACCAATCGCTGCTTCCCGGTACGGCCGCATCCCAAAGATGATCGGTAATACACTGCGCCGTCAGCCCTTGGCGCTTTGCGCGCTGATAGATCGCCTCCGGCGTCATGCGGCTGTCTGCGCAGCAGCTGGACAGATATGTATGACAATGCAGATCGTGCTGTACTGAAAATTTCATGCTTTCCTCCTGTCAGGCTTTGTATGTCTGTATTATACCCTTTTTTTCGGTTTATTCAAGTCACCCGCTTTATTGCTTTTGGCCTCATCCCACCACTGTCTGCCTCCGCCGCGGCGCTTTTCCCGAACGGGAAATGCGGTGCCTCTGCTAAAAAGCCGATTCGTATTGCGCTGGGCATAATCGCAGCATTCTTGATCTACTGTGTAACAGACCTGATTTTTGATATGAGTTGCTTGAAGCAGGCCGCTCCTTACCAAAACCCTCAGCTGATAGCTGAGAGTCGTTGTTGTCACTCCCGCGTAATGATTCAGATCCGACAATAATACACCGTCCGGATGCCTCTTCACCTCCTCAAACAGCTCCATTCTAAGCGGCGTGCTCGTTGCTTTCATAATCTCGCATAAATCATAATCACTCCTGATATCCAGCTCCTTTAAAGTCTCCTGATAGTCTATCCCTAAAAGAACGAGCGGACATACAATTTGCCTCTCAATGATCCGCCGGTTTAGCACACAGAATGAAATATACAGTTCCTTTCTGCCGTTCCACCGTATCACGCGCCCTTCCATATTGCTCAGCATACGAATAAACTCTTTGGACTTCTGCCCCAGAATTTCCTGGCGGCACAGCTCCAGCTGGTTCTGACAATAAAATCGATAGCTGCTGGTTATGTTTAAGATACGCTCCATTTCGCTGATCAAACACTCAATTGTCGGCCGCGGATTGGTACAAAAAGAAAGTAGCTGATATTTAAGTCTGACCGGCATCTCGCACGCGGTAATACAGCTGGCAATGGCAGACAAGCTCTCTGTGAAGGGTTCTCCGGTATAAAAGTGGAATATCCAGCGTCTAAGGCGGTCCGCATCTAAAAATTGGTAAAAATCCTGTTTTTTTGCAGAAGGTCCTGTTTGGCTAAGCAGTGCCGGAAACAATTCATGCAGCGCAAATACCGTTCCTTCTCTTTGTATTTCAAAGAATAAAGCAATATGCTCATCCACAGCTCCCAGATACTTGCTGACATCTTCTGCATCCTGTCCTTCTTCATCGTTTTTATGTGAGAAATAAATTGTCAATGCCTGCAACAGATCATACAGTTCACCTATCTTTTCAGTAAAAATCAGCTTCATTTATAATGCTCCCTCGTTTTCTTCAATTTTTTCCTAAGTAATATTTTATTTATTCTTCTCATCCAGCTATTATACAAATCAACAAGCAGTCCACCTCCTGTCCCGCAATTGACAAAAATAATTATATTAATTTTTACTGTTTTTATAATCATACTATCGTTTAAGCAGCATTTATACCATTTTTATTGATATCCTTTTCTGCTCTATTTTGTCAAAACGCCGGATATTTGCAACTTGTTTACATTTTATTTTCAAAATTGCCAATATATGGTATCATAGATTAGTCCGCATTAATCCTAGGAGGATATAAAGAGATGTTTCACCTCGTAGAAGATCACTTAACTCACTGTGATATCGGCGCCTATACCTCATACGGTATCGCAGCCGGCCCTGTAGTGATCCATGACATTTCAGCAAGCCGTCCATTTGTAGAAGCTCTTATCCGTCAGTTTGAGGCCGAAGCACTGGCCCCAGAGCATCTGCAAGCGGCTGTTGAGGATGCCATTCTTTCAGCCAGCATTTTATCCGGCGCCCAAAGATCCGAATTTTAAACGGTAGAATGCAAAAAGCACATTTTCTCCTACTATAGGTGAAAATGTGCTTCTTTCTTTTTATTTGAACTATCGGCTTACAGCGCAGCCTTTGCTGCCTCTGTTAACTTGGTGAAAGCCGCAGGGTCGTTTACTGCAATATCTGCCAGCACCTTACGATTTAAAGTAATGCCTGCTTTTTTAAGACCATTCATAAAACGGCTGTAGGACATGTCGTTCATATGGCAGGCAGCATTGATACGAGCGATCCAAAGTTGACGAAAATCTCTTTTCTTCAGACGGCGTCCAATGTATGCGCTGCGCATAGATCTCATCACCGCGCTCTTTGCGCTGCGGTACTGCTTAGAACGAGCACCATAGAAACCCTTTGCCAGCTTTAATGTCTTTTTATGCTTTTTGCGTGCGTTTAATGCACCCTTTACTCTTGCCATGATAAATCCTCCTTAAGTTATCTTCCAATATGCTGATGTGCCAAGACC
Organism: Lachnospiraceae bacterium; assembly: GCA_022794035.1. NCBI lineage: Bacteria > Bacillati > Bacillota > Clostridia > Lachnospirales > Lachnospiraceae > Lachnospiraceae bacterium. The sequence goes on from JAAWDX010000008.1 coordinate 49,602, forward strand.
CTATTAGCTATAAGGCAGGATCTTCTTCATAACCTTTTCATTGGTTCTGTCGGTCATGCTGGGCTTTCTCAGGTTTCTTTTTCTCTTGGTGGTCTTCTTTGTTAAAATATGGCTTTTATTTGCCTTAAATCTTTTTAACTTTCCAGTTCCTGTAACTTTAAAACGCTTTGCAGCTGCTTTTTTTGTCTTTACCTTAGGCATTACTTTATCCTCCTTAAAATTACGCTGACCGTTTTCCAAAAGCGGCCCGCGCTTTATGCTAACACTGATTTATCAGCGCTTCGGCATCAAAAACATCACCATGCTGCGGCCTTCCATCTTAGGCGCCTTGTCAATCGCTCCCACTTCTGAAATTCCCTTGGCAAACTGGTCCAGCACTTCCTTGCCGATCTCGGTATGCGTCATCTCACGCCCGCGAAACCGCACGGAAACCTTCACCTTGTCGCCCTTTTCCAAAAACTTGGCAGCATTCTTCAGCTTCGTATTCAGATCGTGTTCATCAATATTCGGAGAAAGACGGACCTCTTTGACTTCCATAGTTTTTTGCTTCTTCTTAGCCTCTTTCTCTTTCTTCACCTGATCAAAACGGTATTTCCCATAGTTCATGATTTTGCAGACCGGCGGCTTCGACTGGGGCGCAATCTTAACCAGATCCAGATTCTTTTCCATTGCCAGCTTCATGGCATCCTTACCCGATACAACACCCAGCTGCTCTCCATTTTCATCAATCAGTCTGACTTCTTTATCACGAATCTCTTCGTTGATCATTAACTCGCTTATGGCTTGGCACCTCCGAAAATTTTTTGCATAAAAAAACGAATCCACAGAAGGATCCGCTGTATATAAACACTTCCTGAGCAAAACTCTGCCGAGCGGCACAGCCGCCAAGAAGCTGATATCTCTCTATAAACCACTATCATGTGCGAGACTGAAATCCCGATAACAGGGTGAGAAGCGGACCTTCTACTTGTTGTTTTTTATGCGAAAATTAGTATACTCTATTTTCTTTCCTTTGTCAACACCTTTTTTTCGTGATATTTTACATTTTTGAAACAGTCCCATTCTTGTCAGCCACCCCAAAATAGCGTATAATTCTTTCAGGAGGAAACACCATGGACGAAAAACGTATTTTAATTGTAGAAGATGAAAAACCCATTTCCAGCATCCTGCAGTACGGCTTTAGCAAAGAGGGCTTCGATGTCCGCTGCGCTTTCACCGGTAGTGAGGCCCTCAGCATCGCGCGCGAATTTCTGCCCCAGGTCGTTTTGCTGGACTGGATGCTGCCCGATATCAGCGGCGTCGATATCTGCCGCATGATTACCGAAACACTTAACATCCCCATCATCATGCTCACAGCCAAGGGCACCGTAGACGACAAGCTATACGGACTCGAGGCAGGCGCCGACGATTATATCACCAAGCCCTTTGACCTGCGCGAGGTCATTGCTCGCGTCAAAACCGTCCTGCGCCGCTTTGAAAAAGCAGAAACCAACCCCGAGTCAGACCATCTGGTGATCGGAAACATCACCATCTGCGAAAATGAGCGCATGATTATCAAGGATGGCCAGGAGGTAGACCTGACTCCTAAAGAATTTGATCTCTATCTGTTCTTTATTAAGCATCCCCGGCAGGTATTTACCCGTTTGATTCTGCTCGAACAGATCTGGGGCTACGATTATCTCGGCGATACCCGTACAGTTGACATCCACGTACAGCGTCTGCGCAAAAAGCTCGACCTGAGCCGCCATCTGCAAACCGTCTTTGGTGTAGGATATAAATATGTTCCGCTGGAGCCGTAGGACTCACAACAAACGCTTTCACTTTGGCATCCGCCCCAAAATGTTTTTGGGGCTTTTAGTCGTATTCATTATCAGCGCTTTCCTACTCAATTTTATCCTCACGAAGCAGCTCAGCGAATCCATGGAAAACCGTATTCAAACCGATCTGACCAAGTTGCGTAACAACACCGAGGTGTATGTCCGCCAGACCATGCTTTTAGCAGAATCTGAATCCAGCCCGCAGCTCTTTATGGATATCAGCCCGCAGCTGCTCGACCAGCTCTATACAACCGGCGGCTATCCTCTGGCCATCTATGACATAGACGGTCTTCTCATTCTTTCAACGCTTCCCAGCTTTTTTACTTCAGAGCATTTTCCGCAGGCAGCCTTTGACCGCGCTTCTCGGGAGGGCATTTCCTCCTATCAGCTTCGCTACGATACCGAGACCTATTGCCACGCCTATTTCATCATTCCCATTCAATTTTCAGACTTAACCATAGGTTATATTGAATATTATATCGACTATTCCGATCTGCAGACCGAAAACTATCAAACCATCCAAACAGTGCTGCATATCACCAGTCTGATCATGGCCATCACGCTGCTTTTCTGCACGCTGCTGCTCTCTCATTTCACCAAGCCGCTCCGCCGGCTTACCCATCTCACCAGCCGCTTTAAAGAAAACGGCGTGAGCTCACAGGAGATGAAGGCCCAAAAAGAGGCCCTGTCAGGCCGCCTCTCTCACCGCCATGATGAAATCGGCGATCTGACTCACAACTACTGCGAAATGCTCGACACCATCGATCAGCAGATCCATCACATCCGCCGTGACCGTAATCACATCCTGCAGCTCTTAAACAGCAAGCAACTGTTTTTCGATAACGTCACCCATGAACTCAAAACACCGCTGACCACGATCCAAGGCTTCGCCCAGCTCATCCAGGACAACGGCACCTCCGACCCAGAACTTTTAGAAAGCGGTCTTTCGCACATTCTAAACGAGAGCGCCCGCCTGCACGCCATGGTGCTCCAGCTCCTCGAAATGTCCAATAAAAAGCTCAGCTATCAGCTCTCCCGGCTTGACCTCACGCCGCTGCTCACCAGCGTCGTAGAAGCCATGGAGCTCAAAGCCAACCGCTATCAGAGCCACCTGCGCCTCACCTGCCCCAGCCAGCTGATCATAAATGGTCAGGAGGACCGACTGCGTCAGCTCCTGATTAACCTTATCGACAACGCCATCAAATACGGTGCTCCCCACGAGCCCATAGATATTACCGCCGGGCGGCGGAAAAAAGACGAAGGCGCCCCCTTAACCACCTATCTGTGCGTACAAAACGGCGGCAAAGGGATGACCGAGGAGCAGATGGCCCATATTTTTGAGCCCTTCTACCGCGTGGACAAAAATTATTCGCGCGAGCATGGAAGCTCCGGCCTCGGTCTGGCCATCTGCAAGAAAATTGCCGAGGAGCACCATGCCGAAATTCAGGTAGAAAGCTCACCCGAAGGCCTTACCCGCTTTACGGTATGGTTTAGCACTATAAAACATGCTGAAACGGAGGATCACTATGCAGCACCGTAAGCCTATTTATAACGCATTTTTAGTCTGTATCTGCACGGCGCTGCTGCTCTGCGGCTGCCGCGCCCAGGTCGTAGAAAAGCTCTGCGTACTGCCCGACCGCGAAACACAGCTCACTGGAGTCTCAGAAAACGAAGCCGTTCCCTACTCCAGCCGTGTATGGGATATCCAAAATCTCGAGGAAATCAGCCTCCCTGTCACGGACGCTGTGTATTATGAGAGCAGCGAAGGGATAGCGCATTTTGATGATCAGGGGGCGCTCCGCGTCAGCCAAATCCTCATTGGGGAAAATGATGAAGCCAAATCACCCGATGTAGAATCCACCTCTGACGCCCTATTTGAGTACACCACACTGCAGCTCTCCTCTTCGGTACAAACTCCGCTCCAAGGCTTTTCACTCCCTGCTCCTGACGGATACCATCAGCATTATATTTCCCACAACGATCAATTTGTCCTATACGACGTACTCGAAGACAACACCCTCTTTTTATATTTACTGAATATTGCCACTGAGGAGACGAGACTCATCTGGCAGTCCTCTGACCTCACCGATACGTTAAACGCAGGGCTTACTGTTCATATTTTCTGCCAATGGGCGGAGGATGATTCGTCCTTCTTCTTTATGCCCATCTTTTCCATCACAGATGACCTATATGACGGCTATGTTGAAATAACGAAAGACTCTGCCGCCAATATTAACGGTGCCTCCTTATCCAGTGAGCTCCTTTTTGATTTCGGCCTTTCAATGGATGATACCTATGCCTATCTCTATCAGATGGCCTCCGAAGGGCTCACCAGTTATTATATAGGAGAGCATTTCCCTCTCTATCTTTTTAATGCTCAGCCCTCCGCCGTGTCTAACGCAGATGGGACCCGCTTTTTCATTTATTTCAATTCCCCGCAGGAGCCTTCTCTTGCCTATCACATTGATCTGCAAAATGGAATCAATTACTCCTTTTCTTTAAATGACTACCTGCCAGCCGAAATCAATACACTGGATCTGCACCCTGTATTTTATAAAGATATTTTATATCTGTATGCCTCCGGCATCGGCATCTTTGCCTTCGATATGGATGCCGGCACGGTGCTGCAGCACTATCACTTCAACGATCCCGTTCAGGCCTTTGTCATCTGCGAGGATACGCTCATCGCAGCCCAAAGCTCAGACACCTCCTCCAGCGGTGTTGACGTCACCGCCTACCTGCTTAATCAGGATATGCAGCAGTCCGTTCTGCTCTATCATACGGATTCACTTGATCCCTATATCCTGTATATGCATGTGGATGAATCCGGGGACTCTCTCCGTCTGCTTATCGAAATCACGACCAGCCAGGCCGGCGAATTTAGAAAACTGATTCTTCTTAACTTTTGAAATTTTACAAAGACTTTACAGTTTAGCGCTCCATCTGAAAAAACACCTCTTTATACTAAAAGCATCTTTTTTCAAAAACGATACTTTAAAATAAAGAGGTGTTTTATGTTGATGACTTCTCACAATCATGTTTACCAAAAGCAAGGGCATTTATTGCTCCGCCAAAGCGCCGTCCTGCATAATGTGGCGCAGATTCGCAGCCGCACCGACCGCACGCTCATCGCCGTGATCAAGGACAACGGCTACGGCACCGGCCTTTACAACGAATACGCTGCGCTCCGTCAGGCCGGCATCGACTTCTTTGCCGTCATCAACGCAGAGGAGGCCCGCCAGCTCCGCTCCTTTGGCTTTACCGGACAGATCCTGCTGCTCACTCCCGAATTTTCACTTGAAAATTGCTGTGATCTTCTGCAGCTGGACATCATCTTCATGCTCGGCAGCGCCGCTCAGGCCTCTCTGCTGCAAAGAGCCTCTCATATGACCGGCCTCACCGCACGCATTCATCTCAAAATCGACACCGGCCTCGGCCGCTACGGCTTCTCCTATCAAAATTTAAACGAGATCCCGCTCTCCCTTTTAAACGAATTCAGCCTAGAGGGCTGCTACACGCATGTTGCCAGCGGCACCGCCCATCTCAAAAGGCAGCTTACGCTGCAAAAACGGCGCTTTGATAATGCCCTGATGCATCTGCGGCTGGCCGGCCTTGATCCCGGTATGACGCATATGGCTGCTTCCCCTGCCTTCTTACTGCAGGGCGATATGGGCTATGACGCCGTACGCATCGGCAGTCTTCTTCTTGGCCGCTGCCCGCTGAAAACCTCTATGGATTTTCAGGATGCGGTATCCTTTCAGACCTATATTCTGCAGACCAGGCTCTACCCCGCCGGCGCCACCTTTAGCTACCGGGCCAAAAAGCTCCGCCGCGAGACTCTGGTAGGGCTCCTTCCCGTCGGCAACGGAGACGGCGTCTATACGCGCTCCAATCTCTCTGCTCTGCCCGTGCTTGCCTGCGGTCTTGACTTTACGCTTCTCGATCTCACCGGGTCGGACCTGCATGACGGCGATGAAGTCTCGCTGCTTGTCAATCCTCTGCTGATTCACAGCAATATGCCGCGACGCTTAGTCTAACAGCGCCTCGTAATCCGCCTGTGTAAACCGATGGTAAATCGTATGTTCCATTTCTTTTACCTTGCTGTGTAATAAGAATTTTACAACTGTTTTTATACCTGATGTTTAATAATCCATTGAAGCATATCATCAAAAGATAAGTTAGCTTCTTCATTTTGCAAGTATCTCATAGGCTTGCCTGTTCTTTGCAATTAACCGTTTGGAAATCGACATAATATCTTCATCTGATGCAATCTGTTCATTTTCCGCCTGACTGAATTCTACAATCAGATAACGAGGAACATTATTTTTTAAAATTACTGCTGAGCCGTTTTCATCTACCAAACGGGCTACTTTAGAAAAGTTTTGATTTGCTTCCGTAATCGAAACAAGACTATTTGTGTTAATATTCATAAAAAACACCTCCATCTATATTATGTACTGATTATAGGATAAATTCAACCTATTTTAACAAGTTTAAAATATTATTTTTTCCTTGCAGACAATTTATCTTCAGCGCCTGCCTATTCATACAAAAAACTCCTTTCGCAGCATCCCGTCGGCCTCGGGCAGCTCCCCGCCAAACAAATGGGCGATCGTAGGACCTTCATCCGCCAGATGCATATATGCGGCCACCTCTCCCTTCGCCAGCGCAGGCAGCTCTCCTTGCTTTCCGCCTGCGGCGGCGCCGCTACCACGCATTGCAAATACCGTCGTATAGCCCTCTTTTTTCGGCGAATAACCATGTGTCGCCATCTGCATATGCGGCGTGCTGGTGCATTCCTGCGGCTGGATCTCATAAATATCCGGCCCCTCCAGCGTATCCTGAAAATAATATCCCTTTTTGGCCTCGAGCATGAGCAGACACCTGTCATCAGCCCCCTGCCGGCCGGCCTCCTCTGCGCTGTAGATGGCCTCCAGACAGTGATCATGCTCCTCGCTGAAGCCCTCAAGCTCCGCGCGCACCTGCGCCGCAAGCTCAGGCCCTCCGTAAATATAGGCTGACCCGTCGGCTCCCTGCATGAGCGCCTGATAGGACCGAATATTGCCTTTTTTATCACGCTGCAGCCACCCGGCGCGCTCCAGCACACGGTTGAGCCGGATGGCTCTGGCTTCGTCAAGGCTGGAATGATCACCCAGCACTACCCATGTCACAGGCTCGCCCTCCAGCAAATGCATGAGCTCCCCGAGGCGCTGATCATGCCGTTTCAGTGCCTTTAGCGCTTCCGGGCTGCTGTGGCCGTAATGATGGCGCATGCTGTCTAAATCTACATAATGAATCAGCGTGAAATCCGGCTCGTATTTTTTTAGCGTGTACAATACGGCCTGATGAATGAAATGGTCCAAATGCGGCTGCTCGATGCCATGCATCAGCTTTCCATAGCGGGCAAACACCTCGGCCTGCAACTTTACGCTGCCGCTGCGCAGCGAGGCAAGGATCTGATGATCCCATTTGCGATTGGCGAAAATCTCCGGGATATGATAATCGATGCGGGCTCCTGCCGTCACCGGCCATAAAAAGGCCGCTGTTTTCATGCCCTTTTCCTTTGCAGCCTCATAAATCGTCTTTCCTTTAATATATTTGCGCTTCCAGTACCAATCAGGCGACGCCATGCGGTTCGGCTGCAAAAGCGTGTTGTGAATCACGCGGTGATGCACCGGATACCGCCCGGTTGCGATCGTACAATGCGCCGGATACGTAAGGGACGGATATACGGTCTCTACCGTTTTACAGTAGGCAGCCTCCTCCAAAAACGCCCCAAAATGCGGCAACCTCTCCAGGATCGTCCAGTCGTCGCTGCCCAGCCCGTCAAACGATATCACTATGAATTTATGCTTATGATTCATCCTGTTTTTCAATCCCCCAGTCCTGCAGAAGCTGCGTGATATCCGCCAGTACTCCGGCCTGCAGCACCTTTCCTTCTTTCCCATCCTTAGCTGCTGCCTGCAAAAGCTCTGCCGCGGTCTTGACCTGCTCCTGCAGACTCTCCTTATCCTTACGCATCCCTTCCGCTGAGATCTGCATCTGCTGGATCTGATCCTTCTGCTGGCGAATCTCCTCCGGGTACCACAGAGTACGCACAAAGCCAATTGCACAAAGCACGCCCGCAAAAAACAGCAGAATCTGCATCACCGGCCCGCTGATATTGCGTACAGCCTTTCTGCGCCTGCGCCTTTCCTTAAAGATCTCCTCTTTATCCGGCTCCGGCAGAGCCTGCTGCACATACAGGTCCCGGCTCAAATCCTGGATCTCTCCCATCCCGGCGTCCGGCACACCCTCCTTGCGCTGCCGCGCGATATAGAGCCGGTAGCGCATGGCATCCGGATTGAGAGGGTCCACCTTCGCCACCTGATCCAGCGCGCGCAGCGCCGTCTTATAATGCTGCGTCTCCATGTAGCACAGCGCCAGCAGCAGCCGCGCCCTCACAAAGCGCGGATTCAGATGCACCGCCTTTTTAAGCCTTGTAATCGCAAAATCCAGACTATCCTTATGCGCCAGCGCGCTTGCTTCATTATACAGCTGCAGGCTGCTGCTCATATCGGTGAGCATTTCCTCTTCTTTCTTAATTTCTTTTAAATAATAAGTGGCCCAATTAGCCGCCGGATTCAGATACTCGCTGATTGACCACTGCTTCATGGCCTCGCCCAGCTCGCCCCGCTGAAACTGCACCAGCCCCAAAAGATTGCGCGCTTTTTCATTATGCTTATCATACCGTACCGCCTTTTCCAGATCATCCACCGCACGGCTCAGGTCCCCCGCCCCCGCCTTAGACAGTCCGCTGCGGTACAGCTGCTGGCTTGTGGCCTGTATTTTTTCAATCATCTGCTGCTCTTCTACGCGGCTTTTCATCGGCTCTCTGCCCTCTTTTTCACAGGCTCCTCCTGCTGCGCCCCTGCGAGAGCCCTCGCCACATCCAGAATGTCCTGTATTTCCTCTCCCGAAAGCCCCTCTGCCAGATCCTCCACCTCGAGGCTCTCCCGGTACTTTGCCAGCTCCTGCTTAAAATTAAACATGTCCTTGCTTACCTCCTTACTCTCTATCGAATGACGCTTTCTATCTCTCCAATCAAATACAGCGAACCGGCACACACCGTCAGTTCTGTCTCCGGCATATGCACCGCCGTCTCCAATGCGTTTTGCGGCTGCTTAACGCAGCAAAAGCTCTTGCTCCTTCCCTCTGCCGATGCCTGCCAGATGCGGACAAACGCTTCTGTTTGATCCTCTCCGTCAATACAGGTAAAAACTACGCGGCCAATCGCGCTGCAGTCTCTGAGCTGCCCCAAAATGTGCTCTGCGTCCTTCTTTGCCAGCGCGCTGAACACTAGCGTACAGCTCCCTTTTTCATACTGCTTCTCCAGATACTCTGCCAGCATATGCGCGCCTCCTGGATTATGCGCTCCGTCCAGCAGAAGCGGCTTTCCCTGAAATTGGCTCCTCTCCATACGGCCGGGCCAATGGGTATTGGCAAGCCCTCTGCGTATGGTCTCCTCTGTAATACGCCATCCTTTTTGCAGCAGTAGCTGCGCGCAGCGCAGCACGGCCGCTGCATTTTGCTGCTGATAGGCCCCTGCAAGCCGCAGCGGCGGTATTTCTTCCAGCTCGGCCGGTGCATAATAAAAATCGCTGCCGACATCTTCTGCCTGCTGCTGAACTACCTGCTGGACTTCCCGCGGATTTTCAGCCAGCACCACCGGCACGCCTCGTTTGATGATCCCTGCCTTCTCGGCGGCAATCTCCGGCAGCGTCTCTCCCAGCACCTTGGTATGATCCAGGCTGATGGAGGTAATCAGGCAGAGCTCCGGCGACTCTATCACATTGGTAGCGTCCAGGCGTCCGCCGACTCCGGTCTCCAGCACCACTACATCGGCCTTCTCACTGGCAAAAAATGAAAAGGCCATCGCTGTGATGATTTCAAAAAAGGTAGCATGGTTCTCTCCTGCTGCTGCGATTTTCTCGGCAGCCGCCTTCACCTCCAGGCCGATGGCAAGCCATCTTTCCTTCTCGATCTGGCGGCCGTCCAGCTGAATCCGCTCTGTATACTCTACCAGATGGGGCGAGGTATAAAGTCCGACTCTATATCCGCTCTCTCTGAGTATTTGCGCCAGCATCGCGCAGCAGGATCCCTTGCCGTTCGTCCCCGCCACATGAATCACCGGCATCTGCCGCTGCGGATTTCCAAGCTCCTGCAACAGGCTCACCATATTGCGCACGCCGTCCTTTTTTCCATAGAGCGGCACCGTCTCCAACCATGTAATATATGACTGATAGTCCATTTTTTCCTCCGTTTAAATAGGCCTAATTCCTTATTAAAAGTGTACAAAAAGCCCGTGGGAAAGTCAACCCTAAACCCCTGCTTTTCCTCTTTAAATTTATCCCTTCGGCAATTAAAAAGGCTGGCGCCTCCTCTGCGGCGCCAGCCTCTCTTCTCTCTCTTTAAAGCTGTGTCTGTGTCTGAATGCGTCCCATCCGGCCGCCCTCACAGGTAAACGTGAGCTGCGTCCCGGCGGCTGCCTTCACAATCCAGGTTACCTTTTTCTCACAGGGCTCACTCTGCATGGTGTTAGCCCCTAAGCCCGAGTTGAAGCCGTGGACCCCTGAAAAGCCTGCCAGATGTCCGATTCCCTGCTTGGCCTTACCCTCCAGCACCTCGGCGCCCTCTATCGTCACCGTAAGCTCTTTCAGGCTCTTAAGCTTCAGCGCTTCTTTAAAAACATAGGTAGGCAGGAAGCCTGTGTTCATCACATAGGCCTCTACCTTATATACATCCTCTGCCATATGCGTAACATCGATCTTGTCGAATTGCACCAGCGGAAGCGTTTTGACCTGACGCAGCATAAAGCGGGTATGCTTCTCCAGCTCCTGCACAAGGAATTTGATCGGCGGATTCTGCGCCACATATTTATAATCAACGCCTCCAATCTCCACCTTGCCAAGCTGCGGATGGTCAAAGGGCGTCCAGTCCTTTACGCCTTCGCCGTCCAACTCCTTATCGATCCACTGAACATATTTCAGCGCCTCTTCCTCCTGCTCCTCATCCGTTTTGCTTTCCTTCGGCGGGTACTGCATCTCCACGCCAACACGCGGATTGATATCCCAGCACTCAATGGTAAAGGTAGGGATGCCCAGGATGAAATGACAGAAATCATCAAATCCTCCATAGGTGGCCTGACTTCCCGGCGCCATATATTCATCAAACACACTCACCACCGGGTAGCCATTTTCCTCCTGCGCCATCTTGCCCAGCATCTGGTAGATCGCCATATCGGCAGCCTCTGCCTCTTTTCTCGGCTTAAAGCCGGGCGTATACAGATTCTGCCCGCCTGCGGTATGCATATCCAGTACGCTGCAGATATTCGGATGTGCAATCAGAAAATCTGTATTGGCCTTTGTCTCTGGATTACACAGCGGATACGTACCGGCGCCGCGCTGCTCATGCTCGGGTCTCCATCCGATCGGATAGTTGCGGTTAAAGTCCATGCCAAACTTGCCGGGAGCGCTGAGGATATTCATCCCATCATAGTCCTCAATCACGCCCTCCTGATATACATTGTAAAAATCTCCCGTCGTGTCATCCGGGCGGCGTTTTGTCATTACGCGCGGATCCTTTTCCGACACCTTCCAGATCCCAAACGGGCTCTTCACACGCATTTTGCGAATCACGCCATCTCCGTCCAGATCCTTAGGCTGCAGCCCTGGCATCTCCTCCGTATACGGATACATTCTCGGCACCGACCGCACCATCTCCGGCGTCGTCAGATAATACTCTGATCCATCCGGCGAAACGCGCGGCAGCACATAAAAGGTATACTTGTCCAGAAGCTCCTGGATCTCCGGCTTGTTATGGTTGGTAAACAGCACATCCAGCAAGTACATGCAGCACATACAACCTGTTACCTCTCCGGCGTGCAGGTTTCCTTCAATATAATATCCCGGCTTATCCTCATAAGCGCCGGTTTTGGTATTCGTAACCTCCATCACCCACAAGTTGCGTCCCTCCGGCGAGGTACCGGCAACCGTCAGGCGGGCAAGCTCCGGATATTCCTTCGCATATTTCTGCAAAATATCCGTAATCTCCTGATACCGATAAAAATGATCGTACGTATACGATACCCGTTCTGTTAGCTTCATCATTTCCTCCATTCTAAAGTTCTTAGCTCTCTGCGCCGCTGATCTGCCTGCAGTCCGTTTTATTCGCAATGACCGCGCGAATGCAGACCTCCAGCCCCTGTGCAATTACCGCAAGCGGTAAAGAAGGGGTATGCGGCTTGTTCTTCACCTGCTCCTCTGCGTACGGTACATGGATAAAGCCTCCCCGAAGCCGCGGAAACTCATGGTCAATATCGTACAGCAGCTGATACATCACATCATTACACACATACGTGCCGGCCGAATAGGAAATGGCTGCCGGGATGCCTTCTTTCTTCATCGCTGCCACCATAGCCTTAACCGGAAGCTTTGTAAAATAGGCGCTGGGACCCTCAGGCTCAATAGCCTCGCTGATTGGCTGATTGCCCTGGTTGTCCGGAATCGGTGCGTCCTGATAATTGATCCCCACAAATTCAGGTGTAATGCCATTCCGGCCGCCGGCCTGTCCAACACAGATCACAACATCCGGCTGCTCCTTTTGGATTGCCTCACGCACTGCACGGCTTCCTTCTCTAAATACCACCGGAATTTCCTTCGTAATCACAGACGCTCCTTCGATCGTCTTCGGCAGCCGCCTGATTGCTTCATATGCCGGATTGATGCTTTCACCGCCAAATGGCTGAAAGCCCGTAATCAACACCTTCATTCAGTCCTACCCCTTTTTAAAAAAGCTTTAATATGAGGTCTATTTTATCACGCTTTTATCCATGAGGCAATGGTCTAATCATAATTTTGCCAAAGAAAAGCAGGAGGCTTTGAGCAGCCTCCTGCCTGTAATGATGATATGTTCTTTCCTATGCGTCTTAGGACTCCCTGCGTCCTGCAGCTCTCTCTGCCATGCTGCTCGCCAGCTCATCCTCCATACTCTTCTCTCTCTTCTTCTGCTTTACCATGTGCACAATCAGCACAACCACCATCGCCAACAGTATAATCAGCGCCGGTATATCCCACATGCAAAATCCTAACGTCGTATGAATCATTTCACTCATCTTCTCTTCCTCCTTTCCTTATCTTCCTGTTTCCTCTAGCTCTTTCCTTAGCTCAAACATCCGTTTCTGTCTCTTCTTCCGGTCATGCGTGTAGTACAGCTCTACCATAAACGCCACCATAAGCAGGATCAGATGCAGAATGC
>JAAWDX010000009.1 GCA_022794035.1 Lachnospiraceae bacterium
TGACGATACGCCTATGGGAAACACCCGTAACCATGCCGAACACGAAGGTTAAGGCATAGGCGGCCGATGGTACTTGGTGGGGGACCGCCTGGGAGAGTAGGAGGTTGCCGGTTTTTGAATGGAGAGAATGAGGAGCAGATATGTCTGCTCCTTTTTTGATAGAGTGATGTAGCTAATAGTTTTTCTTTAGAAGAAACATATTTCTTTTTATATCGATAATAAAAAAAGGAAGGTGATTTTAAATGATAAAGAAATTTTTGATATCTTTGGGAACTATGATTAGTATAGTTTGTGTTTTGATGATTATATCTTTCTGCATGAAGGCAAGAAAACAAACGGATACTTCTATAGTAAATGTAGAGGAATCATCTGATTATATAAATATCTATATGTTTAGTGATGTAGTCATTAATGGAGAAACGGGTGAGAAATTAAATCCATCTTGTTATACACTTGGAGAGTTTACAGAACGATCACAAATATGGGGAAATGAGGGACATTTATATTATTCCGCGATTGAGGAATTTAAAAAGAATACTTCTCTTGAAGTGAGAGTTTCTTATTTTGGAACTACTTATGAAATTTTAGAGCAGTTAAAGGAGGATGCAAAGCAAAATAAGTTACCAGATGTTATTGTAGGAAGTTACACAAGTGAAAAGTATAATTTAATTCCGTTTTTGTTAAATGATTGGTTTTATGATTTGACTCCTTTTTTTGAAGAGGATGAAATTATATCTGGAGGAAATTATGTTTCAAAAGTGATCGAAGCTGGAAATATTAATGGAAGACAGGTATTGTTTCCTTTGACTTTTAATATGAATATTTTGATGTCATCCAAGGAAGTTCTAAAAGAACATAATTTTCCTATCTTGAAAGATTATTCCTATGATGAAATAGTTAATGTATTTATAGAAGAGTGGTCTAATCCAAAGCGGGAAAATGATGAGATGCCTTTGATACAGTTTACGGATATGTGGAATACATATCCATATAGCCTTTTTGATGCAGCGAGTGGGGTTACTTATTTAGATTTAGAAACACAAAGGGTAACTTTAGATAAGAAATATTTTTTTCAATTAGCTAAAATTTATGAAGCATACTTGTGTAATGATTTTACTATGAGTCAAAAAGAGTTGAAAGAAAGCGCAGCAAGAAATAATCAAGAACTAAGTTATAAACACTCAAAATATGAAAAGGTGATTGGTTTGGTTACAGAAGAAATTTTGGATGGTTTTGATTATATACATGATCATGCTATTTATATTTCAGATGGAGGAATGCAGGGTTTTTCTCTACATTCCTTTGCAGCACAAGCGAATTATTATGAATCTCGCTTTAAAGAAAAAAATGAAGAATTTTTGTGTATTGGAATTCCGATGAAAGAAAGTCAAAACGAATATACAGCAGTAGTCACAACTTTTGGAGCAGTATTAAATCATTCACAGCATGCTAAGGAAGGGTATAATTTTTTAAAGCATTTAGCAGATTCTTCACATTTTATGTATATGGATTTGTCTGTTAATAAAGAGCAAATTATGGAGACCTTTAGTGAGGTTACTAATACGCAATTTGATTTTTATCCAGCACAAGGGCAATTTCCACCGGATGATGTTCCAGAAGGGCAAGACTGGTTAGGAGAGTCATATACTATACAACCAATGTCGGAACAAACCAGCCTTTATTTGCAGAATATGATAGATAAGGTTGGAATCGCAATATTACCACAGGCAATACCACAACAAATGGTTCAGAATGAAATAGCACGATACATATATGGCGATATAGATTCTATGGAAAATGCTTATCAAAATGCAATAGACTCACTGGAAAGAGTATTTGAATAAATGATAGAAAAAGCCAATGAAAATAAGGTTTAAGTAATTTCTTTTAATAAACAATGTTTTCATTCCTAGAATAAGATATAAAAGGTATCTTTTACCAAAGATAATTTTTAATGTTAATGTTGAAAAAGAGATGGTTTTATGTTACCATTCTAAAGAAAATAACGTAATTAAAAGTTTTGGCAAAATGAGAAGAAGAAGTCTCACCTCTAACCGTTAAGGGTCATTTTTTCTTTTATTTTAGCAAAAGATAATGTTATAAAGATATGATTTGTATTCTATTGCTTATTTATGGAAGAGAATGCCCTTTTTGTGTTGAGCCAAATCTAGCAATACGGAAAGGAAACGGTAAAATGCAAAGAATAAAAAGAATTTTGAGCCTCCTGCTCTGCAGTACACTGTTATTTTTAATGATGCCGCAAGTTACTTTTGCAGAAGAAAGTACATTAGATAACAACGTTTCTGAGGAGGCAAACGGTTTATGCGAGCATCATACAGAGCATGATGAGACTTGCGGATATAATGAAGAAGAAGGGACTGTCTGTCATTATATTTGTGAAGTCTGTGAAGCAAACAAAAAATCACAGGAGGAGCAGGAGCTGCAGCCGCTTAATGATATGGCGCGTTCCGTCCCTTCTGAAACGCTGGAAAGTCATATTGTAACAGATAAGGTTTCAGATCCCCAGGGGGCGATTGTGAATTTATTTGATTACTGGGTAAATGATACCGGAGAGGTTCCCAATGGAGGTACAACGCCTAAGGGAGATTTGCTTACAAAGGATCATTCACATGTGCGTGAAAAGCCAAGTGCATGGGGAAACAGCTCTGCTTATTCCAGTGAAAATGACTGGTGGCGGGGAATTAATGAAAACCACTTGTTGCTTTTTGGAGATGGTGTGATTCATGCTGGCCTTTGGAACAAAGGGGCAGGAGAGACTTCAGACTATGGCAAGCAGTATGCCGGTATGGAAGGAATTGTTAAACCGGTACTGATAAACGGATATCCCAGCGTGAACATTGAGGCAGCACGGCAGCGACTGACAGGTGATGAAACAGTAAGAAACTGGAAATTAGTTAGCGATTGTATGCTAACGGGAGACCATATAGATACTTTGGACAGTCCTGGGGTTTATACGTATGACAGTAAGGATGTTCAGAATTTTAGTAATACTTTGATTCAGAAATGGGAAAATGCCACGGGTCAGACAATTGAAAACGGAATAGAGTCATTGAATTATCTGTTTGATCCTAGTATTTCTCATGACTATAAGAAATCCTATCAAAATGTCCGGGGACTATTTCAGCTCAACGATGAAGGTTATTATTATTATAATATGCGTGAAAATTTCGCGGAATTTTGCAAAAATGAGACAACAGTAGTGAGTGAAGAGCCAAGCGGAAAAGTTGAGCAGCACAGTGATGGAAACTTTATTTTATATGATGCGCCGGCAACGGTGCGTACAGACGCAGAAAAAAGTGTCGGAAATTTCTTTCCTTTTAATACTGCGCAGCAGGTCTTTGACGGAGTGGATGCACAGGGAAAATTGACCAGTTCAGTCAACCAGGCAGGCAATGAAATGAATCATCATTTCGGCATGACAGTGGATGTAGATTTTCGTCAGCCCTTAAATGGTTTGATTAATATGGGAACGGCCGGCAACAAGCATATGACCTTTGAGTTTTCCGGAGATGATGATGTTTGGGTTTATATTGATGATGTCCTAGTGCTGGATCTTGGCGGAGTGCATAGTGAGATCTATGGACTGATTGACTTTGCGACAGGTGATGTCTTTATTGGTCAGAGCTTTGATTCTAAAGGGATTCCTGAATATGATCTGCAAGCAGATGGCTCTTATAATACGCCGGACCATTTGGTGACACGGACAACGCTGAAGGCATTATTTGAAGCTGCCGGCGTGGATACCAATACCTCGGCATGGAGAGACAATACCTTTGCCAGCAACACGGACCATAAATTGAATATGTATTATCTGGAGCGGGGCAATTACGATTCTAGTTTAGCAATGTATTTTAACCTGCAGCCACGTTTATATCAGCAGATCAAAAAAGTAGATCAAAATGGGGATCCTATTGAGAATGTTGAGTTTGATTTATACGAGGCTAAAAAAACCGGAGAGACGTATGAAGCAGTAGGAGAAGCATTGGCTTCTTTAAAAACAGGGAAAGATGGAATTGCTGTTTTTGAAGAGGTACAGGAGTATCAAGAGGATGGTACACCGGTCATGCGGCCGTTCAATTTTGCAGACCGCTATACCAATCAGAATATTGAATACTATATTCTAAAAGAAACCAAGCCGGCAGAAGGATATCGGGCTCTGCCAAATGACGTTGTGCTACAGTATAATAACGAAACAACGATGTTGATTGTAGCCAATCGATATTTGACAGGCGCATACGCCAGTTTTATTTCCAATATCATAGGAAATAGTCATGTTACCTATGGTAGCTTCAGTCCCGCCACTGGCCAAATTGAGCCAAGCAGTACGGCGATCAGCGAGCAGGCACAGAAGGAAGGCTTGATTCTTGCAGTACCCATGCTGCGCCAGGATGGCATGAGCGCGGAGACCGGAGATGGAAAATGGGTTGCGTTGTATGGCAGCAATACCAAAGGACTGAGTACCATAATTCCAGAAACGCGAACGGCGTTTGCATGGCGCAAGGCAATTTTGCATTCGGCGCTGTATCAGGCTTTAGATGCAGATACTCCCGGATGGTATTTGGAGTGGAATACCGATACGAAGCGGCTGGAAGGAACGCTTTCTGACCTACCGGGACGAGCAGATCGATACCAACTTATAGAAGATTTGGATAGCGATATGAAGATGGTATATGCGATCATTGAGCCGGCTGTTTTTGAGAAGCTAGGGATTACAGGAGAAAGTTCTCAAGCGAGATATCAGGCTTTTGCAGAATATGTACAAAATGCAGTACAGAGATATCTGGACGAGCATAAGGGAGAAGGAAAGACAAGCAAGGAGCTGACAGAGGCGGCAATTGAAGAGATTGGCGAACAGATCTATATGACACCAGCCGACGGCGGGGCATATGAAATGGACGGAGCATATCAAAGCAGAGGCTTTAGCTTTTTGAATACCGATCAGTTTATCCGCAATTTCCGTTCTTTACTATATATTCCTAATGAGCAAAGAGAGCTGAGAGTCTGGAAGGTTGATCAAAATGGCAAAGGGGTAAACGGTGTAGAATTTACCTTATATCGAGATATTGACGGTACAGATGAAGAGGGAAATCCCATTCGGGATACGGTAGCGGCAAGAGGCATTACAGCAAATGTAGATGGCTTAGATGGCGTTCTGGTCTTTAGGCCACCGGTCAAGACAGAAGAGGGGCATTTAGCAGATACCGCACCGGACGGATATGCATGGACCTCATGGGTACAGGAGGAATGTGATCGGTATTATTTAAAAGAGACCAATGCGCCGGAGGGATATGATCTAAATAGTACGAAGATTCCGGTTATCGTAGGGCGGTATTCGATTTATGCAGATGCCGGGACGCCGGATAATGGCGTTACGGTCATGGCTGGCGTTGGTAAATTGGTTCAAACCATGGTTAAATATGCGGCGGATGAAAATGTGAATATCACGTTGCGGGATATTACTGCTTATGCGCAGCAGCAGGCTAGTGGAAGCTTTGATCTGGAAGGCTGGGAGGATATGAAGCTGGAAGGAACAGAGGTAAAGCGGTATCTGAATTTGCATTATGGAGCCAATGCGATGATTAGCTATGGTCTGCATGATGAGGACGGCGGGCAGACCATGTATCCCTTCTTTGTTACCGATTCAGGATTTTTACGGGCACGCGTGGAACAAAATTATGCTGCCCTGACAGTGCGCAGTCCATATGCCAAGGATCGCCCTAATTATGCGCAAAAAGATGATATCAGCGGACAGGATATTACTAGCTTATTTAGCTTGTTAAACATCGTGGTTGTTACAGATCAGAAAGATAACAGTGAACCAACTGGAAAGCTTTTAATCAGCAAAACGATACAAGGAAGTCAGCTAGAGGAAGCGGATTATACCAGAAATTTTGAATTTGAGGTATCTTTGAAAGATGCAGAAGGAAACGCTCTTCCTGGCGAGTACTATTTCTATGGGACTAACCGCTCCGGTTATATCCGGGACGGCGGCGCAGTTTTTCTGCATCATGATGAAAGTATTACGATTCTTGGATTACCAGAAGGAACAAAATGGGCTGTGAGTGAAACGCAGGTGAAGGATTGGTATGTCTCTGCAAGCACGGGTGTGATTGAGGGGACAATTGAGGAAGATCAGACTTCTATTGCCGCGTTTATCAACACCAATATGGAAGCAGAGATGGGAAATCTGAAAATCCGCAAGCTGGTTTCAGGAGAAGGAGCAGAGCCAGACAGAGACTTTTCCTTCATTATTACCCTGCAGGATGAGCAGGGCAATGAGCTGACAGGGAGCTACCGATATGAGGGAGATAAAAGAGGTGAGCTGAGAAGCGGAGATACGGTGACGCTTCATCATAATGAAACCATTGAGATCATTGGACTTCCGGCATATACGCAGTATATCATTACCGAAGAGAAAGTAGCAGGATATGTGCTTACGGCAGAAAATGACCGGGGGACGATCATAAAGGATGAAACGATTACAGCGCTATTCTACAATGAGAGGAAGGATGGGGAGGAATCGGATCCCGACTCTTCCATGGAACAGCCGAAGAATCCCAATGATCCATCTGATCCGTCTGATCCATCATCAGGAAGACCGGCAACGGGAGACGCAGAGAATGCAGCAGTATGGATGCTGATGCTGAGTCTTTCGCTTATCTTACTTTGTGTTATGAAGAGGCTTGCTAAGAAAAAGGCATAATGTATTCAGCAAAGGCTATCGCCAGGATCATCAGATCGGGCGATGGCCTTTTTCTTTTGCAAATGAATTGATTTTCAGTTGCTTTTTCCGTTTTTAGCATCTATAATGGAGGAACTTATCATAAGGAAGCAGAGGAAATGGGCATGTTATATCCTAAAAATAAAAGTAAAACCCTGAGCAGGGAGCTATTTCAAAATCCTACCAGCGAATACCGGGGAACTCCATTTTGGGCATGGAACGGAAGGCTTTCGGAAGAAACATTAGCAGAGCAGATTGATATTTTCGAGCAGATGGGATTTGGCGGTTTTCATATGCATGTCCGAACAGGGATGGATACGCCCTATCTGAGCAAAGAGTTTATGGATTTTGCTGCATTTTGCGTGCAAACGGCAAAGAAGAAAAAGATGCTGGCTTGGCTGTATGATGAGGATCGCTGGCCTTCCGGAACAGCCGGCGGCCGGGTCACAGCTGGTAAGCCAGAAAATGCCAGAAAGACACTGCTTCTCACGACAAAGCCCTATGAAGAGGGCAGGCCGCATCAAAGCACAGAGCCGGAGCCGGGCCGCGGCCAAGAAAGCATGCGGCAGGATAATGGGACCCTGCTTGCCGTGTATGACGTGATATTGGACGATGAGGGGTGTTTGCGCTCTGCGCGTCGTATTGCAGAGGAGGCGCAGGCGGAAGGCACAAAGTGGTATGCCTATGAGGAGCATGCAGCAGCAGATCCTTGGTTTAATAATCAGGCCTATGTGGATACATTGAATCCGCAGGCGATCCAGATGTTTATTGAAATGACGCATGAACGATATAAACAAGGACTGAGCGAGGAGTTTGGCAGCACAGTTCCGGCGATTTTTACGGATGAGCCCCAGTTTGCGCCTAAGGATACGCTGCGTTTTGCCAAAGAAAAGAAGGATGTTTTTCTTTCCTGGACAACGCAGCTGCCGCAGCTGTATCAGGCGCGGTATCATGAGGATTTGCTGGATAAAATTCCCGAGCTTTTGTGGGAGCTTCCGGCCGGACGTCTGTCCCGGGCGCGCTGGCGTTTCCAGAATTTGTTGACGGATCTTTTTATTGAGTCATATTGCAGGCCGATCGGGACATGGTGCCGGCAAAACAAGCTTTTACTGACAGGACATGTGATGGGGGAGCCCACGCTCGAAAGCCAGACGCAGGCGGTGGGAGATGCGATGCGCTGCTATCCGGAGTTTGGCCTGCCGGGCATCGATATGCTGTGTGATTTTCATGAATATACAACGGCCAAGCAGACGCAGTCTATGGTGCATCAGAGCGGTGCGGAGGGCATGCTGTCGGAGCTGTATGGCGTAACGGGCTGGGACTATGATTTTCGCGGCTATAAGCTGCAGGGAGACTGGCAGGCGGCACTTGGCGTGACAGTGCGCGTGCCTCATCTGGCGTGGATGACCATGAAGGGCGAAGCCAAGCGGGACTATCCGGCCTCGATCAGCTATCAATCGCCGTGGTATCAGGAGTTTTCGCTGATAGAGGATCATTTTGCCCGTGTAAACACGGCCATGACCCGCGGCAAAACTAAAGTGAAGGTCGCAGTCGTGCATCCGATTGAGTCATTTTGGATGTATTGGGGGCCCGCAGATCAGACAGCAGGGCTGCGCCGCCAGATGGAAGAGGAATTCAGGCATCTGGCCGAGATCCTCTTATTTGGCAGTATTGATTTTGATTATGTATGCGAAGCGCGTCTGCCGGAGCAATGCAAGCAGGGTGGGTATCCGCTGCAGGTGGGGCAGATGGCCTATGAGACGGTCATCGTTCCGCCGCTGCGCACGATCCGCAGCACCACGCTGGCGCGTCTGGAAGCCTTTCAAAGGGAAGGCGGCCGCGTGATCTTCTTAGGGCCGTGCCCGGATTATGTGGATGCAGAAAGAAGGCCCGAAGCGGCGGTTCAGCTGTATCAGGCGGCTCAGCATGTGAGCTTTGATGAGGCCGCCATTTTGGAGGCACTGGAGCCCGAGCGCTTTCTAGATATCCGCACGGCGGAAGGAGGACGAGCCGGCAGCCTTCTTTACCAGCTGCGAGAGGAGGATGAGCAAAAGTGGCTGTTCATCTGTAATGGCAAGAATCCCGTCAGTCCGGATGTGGATCCGGCGCCGCGGCTCAGATTTAGTTTGGATGGGGAGTATGTGCTGGAGTGGCTGGATACGATGAGCGGAATGATTGTGCCGATGCAGGCCGCCTATGAAGATGGTAAAACGGTGTTTGAAAGACAGTGGCATATGCATGATAGTCTGCTGCTGCATCTCACGCCGGGACGGGGAGAGATCGCAGAGAGAGAGCCTCAGGCGGAGGAGGAGCAGGCGGATGTGATTTTAAGGCCGGTGGAAGTGGCCTTGGAAGAGCCCAATATGCTGCTGCTGGACATGGCGGAGTATGCGATCAATGGCGGAGCGTATTATTCGGAAGAGGAGATTCTGAGGATCGATACGATAGCGCGGACCAAGCTGCATATTCCGCTGCGGCGCAAGGAGGTGCTGCAGCCGTATCTGATTGAGCCGGAGGAGGCGAAGGACCGGCTGCGGCTGCGGTTCTGGATTGAAAGCGAGGGAGCCGTAAACGGCGCGAAGCTAGGCATGGAGGATCCGGAAGCGGCTGCTATATGGCTGAACGGAGAGCGTGTGCAGACGAAGCCGGATGGATGGTATGTGGATCATTGTATCAAGACGTTTGCGCTGCCGACGATTGCAGCAGGAGAGAATTGCTTAGAGATCGAGGTGCCTATCGGGCGGCGTACAAATCTGGAGGCCTTTTATCTGCTGGGAGATTTTGGCGTCCGGATAAATGGAGTGAAAAAGATGCTTACGCCGCCGGTTAAAAGACTGGGCTTCGGCGATATCGTAGGGCAGGGGCTTCCGTTTTATACCGGCAATTTGCTCTACACATTTAAGGTAGAAGCGGAGGGAGATTTTACGCTTCGGGTACCGCAGTACCGGGGCGGACTGGTGAAGGTACTGGTGGATGGAAAGGAGGCCGGCAGCATTGTTTTCTCGCCGTATCAGCTGAAAGTCAGGGCGGCAAAAGGCGTGCATACGGTGCAGCTGCGGCTTTATGGCACGCGTCAAAATGGGTTTGCACAGCTGCATCATACGCAGGGCGTGTATTTTTATCAGAGTCCCAATTCGTGGCGCAGCGCAGGCGATCTGTGGAGCTATGAATATCAGTTTAAGCCAGCCGGGATTTTAAAGTCGCCGGAGGTGTACGGAGCGGCGGTTTTGGATCAGAAGGGGCAAAAGCGTGTAAGCGGCGGCGTGCAAAAACATATCACAGATTTAAGCTAAGGAGGAGGGCAAACAGATGCTGTACAAGAAAAATGTAGCGCCAAGGCTGGAGAGGGAGTTGTTTCAGAATCCGACGGCTGAATACCGAGGAACGCCCTTTTGGGCGTGGAACTGCGAGCTGCATGAGGAGGAGCTGAAATGGCAGCTGGAGGTGCTCAAAAGGATGGGGTTTGGCGGCGCCCATATGCATGTGCGTACGGGTATGGCTACTCCCTATTTGAGCGAGGAATACATGGCGCTGATCAAGGCCTGCGTAGAAAAGGCTAAAAGCGAGGGGATGCTGGCCTGGCTGTATGATGAGGACCGCTGGCCTTCGGGCGCTGCGGGAGGCCTGGTGACGAAGGAGCAGCAATACCGCGCAAGGCATCTGCTGTTTACCCCCAGGCCGTATTCAAAGGATGGATCCGGCGCACGGCAGGTGGAGAGTTCGTCGGCTGCGGCCGGCCGTACGGAAAAGGGATATCTGCTGGCCTGCTTTGATGTAGAGCTCACAGCAGATGGATATCTGGCCGGGGCCAGACAGATCGAAGAGAATGAGAAAGCGGCGCATCACAAGTGGTATGCCTATGTAGAGCAAAACTCGGAAAGCGGCTGGTATAACAATCAGACCTATGTAGATACCTTAAATCAGAAAGCCATACAGCGGTTTATTGAAATCACCTATCAAAGCTATGAAAAAACGATTGGCAGTGAATTTGATCAGACCGTGCCGGCTATCTTTACCGATGAACCGCAGTTTTCTCGAAAATCGACGCTGCATTTTGCAGCGGATCAAAGCGACGTATTTCTGCCGTGGACAGAGGATCTGCCAAGCACCTTTGCTGCGGCCTATGATGAGGATCTGATCGCAGGGATCCCGGAGCTCATCTGGGAAAAGGCAGGAGAAGCGCCGTCAGTTACGCGCTATCACTATCATGATCATATCTGTGAGCGGTTTGCACAGGCATTCGCCGATCAGTGCGGCGCATGGTGCCGCGCCCATGGGCTGGCGCTTACAGGGCACATGATGGAGGAGCCCACGCTGGAAAGTCAGACAGCAGCGCTGGGTGAGGCCATGCGGTCCTACCGCGGCTTTGATCTGCCGGGCATCGACATGCTCTGCGCCCGCTTTGAGTACACGACGGCCAAGCAGACACAGTCGGCAGTGCATCAGTTTGGCTATGAAGGGATGACCAGCGAGTTATATGGCGTGACCAACTGGGATTTTGATTTTCGCGGACATAAGCTGCACGGCGACTGGCAGGCAGCGCTGGGAGTGACGATTCGCGTGCCGCATCTTTCGTGGGTATCCATGGCCGGCGAGGCCAAGCGCGATTATCCCGCCTCGATCAACTATCAGTCACCCTGGCATCAGCAGTATGCGCTGGTGGAAGATCATTTTGCCCGCGTCAATACGGCCATGACGCGCGGCAAGGCCATAGTGCGCGTAGGCGTCATTCATCCCATCGAAAGCTACTGGCTGCACTGGGGCCCCTCAGAGCAGACAGCCATGGTGCGAGATGAACTGGATCAAAGCTTTCAAAATATGACGCAGTGGCTGCTCTTTGGCGGCATCGATTTTGACTTCATCAGCGAGTCTCTGCTGCAGCAGCTGTGCGCGCACGGCGGTGCGCCTCTTGCCGTAGGGCAGATGAACTATGACGTCATAGTGGTGCCCGGCTGCGAGACCCTGCGCACATCAACCGTAGAACGACTGGAAGCATTTGCCGCCGCGGGCGGAAAGTTAATTTTTGCCGGCCGCATTCCGGCTCTGGTGGATGCGAGACCGAGCAGGAGAGTCGCAGAGCTGGCAGAGACCTGCGAGAAGGCAGCGCTGAGCGAAGGGGCGCTGCTGCAGGCGCTGGAGCCGGTGCGGATGGTGGAGATCCGGGACGGAGCCGGAAAGCTTACGAGGAATCTGTTGCATCAACTGCGGCAGGATCAGACAGGCCGCTGGCTGTTTATTGCGCATGGCAAGGAGCCGTATAATCCGGATGCACCGCAGGTTCAGGATCTGCGGATTCGGCTGCGGGGGCAGTGGAGACCGCTTGTCTATCAAACGCTGGATGGGACTACGGAAAGAATTGACTTTGAGGCAAGGGGCGACGAGACGATCATCAGCTGCCGGATGTATGAATATGATAGTCTGCTGCTTTTTTTGGAGCCCTGCGGGCAGGAGAGCTATGCAGCGCCGAAAGCAGAAAAAAAGCACAGCGCTTCTGTGGCTGTGCCGGTGCGGGTAGCGTATACGCTGGATGAGCCGAATGTGCTGCTGCTGGATCAGGCGGAATATGCGCTGGATGATGGTGCATGGGAGAGCAGAGAGGAAATTTTGCGTCTGGATAACGTGTGCCGTGAGCGGCTGGGGTGGCCAACCAGAAAGGAGGCGGTCGCGCAGCCTTGGGTCGTGCCGCCGGAGCCGCCTGTACACCGTGTGCGGCTGCGTTTTCGGTTTGATTCGCAGATGGAGGTGACGGAGGCCTGTCTGGCTTTGGAGGATGCGGAGCAGGCAGAGCTGACGCTCAATGGAGAGCCGGTAGATAAGCAGATTACGGGATGGTACGCGGATAAGGCCATTCGCACGGTGCGCCTGCCGGGGATCGTTAAGGGAGAAAATGTGCTGGAGGCGGTGTTGCCGTTTGGCCGCCGGACCAATTTGGAATGGATGTATGTGCTGGGAAACTTTGGCGTGCAGGCTAGCGGGCGCTATACATGCATTCAGCCGCTGCCGGAAAAGCTGTGTTTTGGAGATATTACGCGGCAGGGATTTCCGTTTTATGGAGGCAATGTGACCTACCGGATTCCGGTTACAACGCATGGCGGAAGGCTGACGCTGCGTTCCTCGCAGTATAGAGGCGTGCTGCAAAAGGCAGCGCTGGACGGCGGTGAGGAAGTATCCGTGATTTATTCGCCGTATACAGTCGACTTGGGGGCGCCGCCAGCCGGAGAGCACCGGATAGAGCTGACGCTGTATGGCCATAGGCGCAATGCCTTTGGACCGGTGCATTTGACAGATCTGAAGGCACGGTGGATCGGGCCGATTGCCTGGCGCACGGAAGGAGATCTTTGGTGCTATGATTATCAGATCTGTGAGGAAGGAGTGCTGACAACGCCGGAGATTCGGGAGGAAATAGAGGATTAATCCTCGGTAATGACGGTGTCGATGTCATCAAGTGTGCACAGGGTGTTTAAAAAGGTATGGCCGGTTTTGCTGCGGTCACAAAGCAAAATTTTCTTTTGACTGCGGGATAGCATAGCCTTGCGGATTTCATTTTCTTCGATAGAATTATCAGTCAGAAGACCATCATGGGATAAGCCGCGGCAGGAAAAAAAGCAGAGATCAGCGTTATAATGCCGAATTGTGCGCAGTGCTTCAGGGCCAATGAGGGAAAAGGAACGGCTTAAAACCTCGCCGCCGGTACAGATGGTCTTGATATTCAGGCTGCTGAGCAGATAGGCGGCTTTTAGACCGCTGGTAATGACAATTAGATTCTGGAAGCCGCTCAGATAGGGAATGAGGCAGTAGGCGCTGGTGGTGCCGTCGAGCATGAGCGTATCGCCATCTGAAATGAGTTTGGCTGCTTTGGCGGCCATTTGCTGCTTGGCTTCATTTTGTTCCTGTTCTCTCAGAAAAAAGGGAATCGTTTCATCAGCAGATTTTTTTAGGAGCTCAGCTCCGCCGTGCGTGCGGAGTATGAGCCCCTTTTTTTCAAGCTTTAATAGGTCGCGGCGGACGGTGGGCTTGCTGATAAAGAGCCGTTGAGATAATTCATCGACGCTGATACGGCCGTTTTGCATAATGAGCGTGAGTAGCTGCTGTTCTCTTTCATAAAAAGGCATGGACAGATCCTCCTTGTTCAAAAAATCAAAATAAAATCTAAAATACGATCAATTGCTGATTGATTATCCAATATTTTACAGGGATATTGACAATAGTTGATCGGGTTTTATAATTGTAGCATGAGGAAATCGACAAGTCAATGAAAGAAAAGGAGGAATCCGATGGGAAGTTCATTTGTCTGTACCTGTGGAAAAACACATGTATCCTTAGTGGATCAGGTGCTGGTAGGGAAGGGCGTGATCGGTCAGCTTCCGGAGATCGTAAAGCGGTATCAGGCTAAACGGGTATTTTTGCTTGCGGATCTGAATACCTATAAGGCGGCAGGAGAGCGCGTGGCCGCTTTGCTGAGCGAAGCGCAGATCGCTTACTCACAATATGTATTTGAAGAGAGCCATTTGGAGCCTGATGAGGCGGCCGTGGGCAGCGCCGTGATGCATTTTGATCAAAGCTGCGATCTTGTGATAGGCATTGGGTCTGGGGTAATCAATGATATTGGAAAGATTGTCAGCAGCATGGCGGATCTTCCCTACATGATCGTCGGAACCGCGCCCTCGATGGATGGCTATGCCTCGGCCACATCGTCGATGTCATTGGATGGCCTTAAGGTCTCGCTGCCTTCTAAATGTGCGAATGTGATTATCGGCGATATTGATTTTTTAAAAACGGCTCCGGATCAGATGCTTATTGCGGGTCTCGGCGATATGCTAGCCAAATATATCAGCATCTGTGAGTGGAGGATTGCGCATCTGCTGGTGGGGGAATATTATTGTGAGACCATTGCACAGATGATTCGAGAAGCTCTTGCCAAATGTGTACAGAATGCGGGCGGCCTGTTAAAAAGAGAGGACGAAGCGATCGCAGCTGTGTTTGAAGGCTTAGTCAAAGGAGGCGAGGCTATGATGTATGCCGGATTATCACGGCCGGCATCCGGCATAGAGCATTATTTTTCTCATATTTGGGATATGAGAGGGCTGGCCTTTCATACACCGGTCGCGCTTCATGGCCTGCAGTGTGCAGTAGGAACGCTGCTCTCGGCAAGGATCTATGAGCAGCTTAAGCAGGTTAAGCCGGATGAGCAAAGGGCGCTGGCCTATGTGGAGCACTTTGATACAGCGGCATGGCAGGAAGTACTGGGCACTTTAGTAGGAAAAGGCGCTAAAAGCATGATAGCCCTCGAGGTAAAGGAAGGCAAATATGACCGGCAGAAGCATGCGCAGCGCCTTAAGAAAATCATCAGGCTATGGCCGGAGATTCTGCAGATCATAGAGGAAGAGGTGCCCTCCAGTCAGGAGATAGAGAAGGTCCTGAAAACAATTCACGGGCCTTTGTCGGCAGGAGAGGTAGGACAGGAAGAAGCGCTTTTGCCGCAGGTTTTTCAGGCGACCAAGGATATCCGCGATAAGTATATTGCTTCGCGGCTGGCTTGGGATCTGGGCATTATAGATGAAATTAAATTAGGATAAGAGAGGATGAAAACAGGATGATACGTTTACAGGCACACAGAGGAGCAAGCCGTCACTATCCGGAAAATACCATCATTGCTTATGAGGGAGCGATCCGGGAAAATTATCAGATTATTGAGCTGGATACCAAGTTCACCAAGGATAATCAGTGTGTGATGCTGCACGACTTTACCATCAACCGGACAGGGAGAAAAAAGGATGGCAGCATTTTAGAAAAAGAGATTCGTGCAGAGGAACTGACCTATGAAGAGCTTTTAGAGCTGGATTTTGGCATCTGGTTTTCTCAAGAATTTGCCGGTACGAAGATTCCGCTTTTTAGAGAAGCCGTGCGGTTTGCCCGTGAGCATCAGGCGCATATCAAGGTGGATAATGTGCTGGAGCGGTTTTCTGAGGAGCAGCAGCAACAAGCCTTTCAAATCGTAAAGGACGAGCAGGCACAGGCCTATGTAGGCTTCGTTGCCAAATCCATTGAATTTGCCCAGAGAGCGGCGGCCCAGTTCCCGGACTCTGAGCTGCATTATGACGGACCGGTGGATCAGGACATCTTAAAGCAGCTAGGCAGTCTAAAAGCAAAGCAGCTGCTTACCATCTGGCTGCCGGCGCAGAAAAAATCATGGCTGACATATCCCCCGGCTGATGAGGAGACAATTGCACTTTGCCGTGCGTATGGTTCGATTGGACTCTGGACAGCCACAGATGAGGAAAATCTGGCACACTGTCTTTCCTTAAAGCCGGATGCGATGGAAATTGAAGGCATTGTTACGCCGGAAATGGTCAACAAAATGTGATAATTCGAATGCTTTTTGGAAACAATAAGTTTAAATTCTAACCAGTTTGTGGTAAAATAAAGGCGGCAGAATATGCCGCCTTATGAATATGCACAGGGAGGATCTTATGGAAATTACAAAAAGCATTCAATATGTAGGCGTCAATGATCATGCTGTGGATCTGTTTGAGGGACAGTACACGGTTAAAAACGGCATGTCCTATAATTCGTATGTGATCATGGATGAAAAGATTGCCGTGATGGATACGGTTGATATTCATTTTGGCCATGAATGGCTGGACAATATTCAGAATCTGCTGGAGAAAAGGCAGCCAGATTACTTAATTGTGCAGCATATGGAGCCGGATCACTCGGCTAATATTGCGAATTTTATGAAGGTATATCCGCAGACGCAGATTGTTTCCTCAGCGAAGGCCTTTGCTATGATGCAGCAGTTTTTCGGCACCGATTTCGCAGACCGGCGCATTGTGGTCAAAGAGGGCGATACGCTGGAGCTCGGCAGTCATGTACTGAGCTTTGTTGCGGCGCCGATGGTGCACTGGCCGGAGGTGATCGTGACCTATGATCAGACGGATAAGGTACTGTTTTCCGCCGATGGCTTTGGCAAATTCGGAGCACTGGATGTGACGGAAGAATGGGATGATGAGGCGCGCCGGTATTATATCGGCATCGTAGGCAAATACGGCATGCAGGTGCAGAATCTGCTTAAAAAAGCGGCTGGACTGGATATTCAGATGATATGTCCGCTGCACGGCCCTGTACTCAAAGAAAATCTGGGCCATTATCTGAATCTGTATAACACTTGGTCCTCCTATGCCGTGGAGACAGAGGGCATTGTCATTGCCTATACGTCCATCTATGGCAATACAAGAAAGGCGGTAGAGCTGCTGGCGCAGAAGCTGCAGGAAAAGGGCTGCCCCAAGGTTGTACTGCATGATTTAGCGCGCTGTGATATGGCGCAGGCAGTGGCCGACGCTTTCCGCTACAGCAAGCTGGTGCTGGCAACCACGACCTATAATGCAGGAATCTTTCCTTTTATGCGCGAATTCATTGATCACCTGACAGAGCGCAATTATCAGAACAGAACGGTTGCCTTCATAGAAAATGGCAGCTGGGCGCCGCTGGCGGCAAAGGTGATGAAGCAAATGCTTTCAGAGAGCAAAAAGCTGACGGTCGCCGATACGGTGGTACAGATTAAATCTGCTTTAAATGAAGAAAGCACTCAGCAGCTGGAAGAGCTGGCCGCAGAGCTTTGCCGCGATTATATTGCGCAGCATGCAGAAACGGCCAATAAAAATGATATGTCCGCGCTGTTTAATATTGGATATGGATTATATGTGGTCACATCCAATGATGGAAAGCGCGATAACGGCTTGATTGTGAACACGGTTACACAGGTGACGAATACGCCCAATCAGATTGCCGTAGCCATCAATAAGGAAAATTATTCTCATCATGTCATTAAACAGACGGGAATGATGAACATCAACTGCCTGTCGACAGAAGCGCCGTTCTCGGTATTTGAGAATTTTGGGTTCCAAAGCGGGCGCACGGTAGACAAGTTTGCAAATTATGAGGAAGTGCTGCGCAGCGATAACGGACTGGCGTTTTTACCGCGCTATATCAATTCCTTTATGTCGCTGAAGGTAGAGCAATATGTGGATCTGGGGACGCATGGCATGTTCATCTGTTCCATCACAGAGGCAAGGGTGATTTCGGATATCGAGACGATGACCTACACCTATTATCAGAATCATGTGAAGCCAAAACCACAGACAGAAGGAAAAAAAGGCTTTGTCTGCAAAATCTGCGGATATATTTATGAGGGCGATGTACTGCCCGAGGACTTTATCTGCCCGCTGTGCAAGCATGGCGCAGCTGATTTTGAGCCAATTGAATAAGCATGTGAGAGCATAGAAAATCCGGTACTCATCAGCAAGACGAGTACCGGATTTTGTTTTGCATGGGCATGTGCTGAGTCAGGTGGTACGCGGGCGGTACCAAGAAGGGATGGGCGTTTGCATATCGTGATACCAGCTTAAGACATCATGCGCCTGTTTGCGCATGGTGGCAATTTCCTGATCGCCGTAGGAAACGGCCCAGGCGATAGAGGAGAGCGTATTGCTGCTGATATAAAGAGCCAGCAGCTGCCAAAAGAGCAAAGGAACCGGCCCAGCAAAATATCCGTCTACCATGCCGGAAGCAAAGGAGGGCGCAGCCTGCGCGCTCCAGACAATGCGATTAAACTCTTCCCAGGGATCGCCAAAATCAAAACGGTCAAAGTCGATGATGATCAGCTGATGGTTTTCGATCATCATATTGCCGATGTGATAATCACCGTGCTGCAGGCACTGCGGGCGACCGGACAGAAGCGGGCGGTTAGCCTGAATGTAGGAAAGGAGCTGGGGCGCTCCTTCAAACTCAATGGGGCATGCCTGATACAGCTTAATCTTGCGGTCTATTTTAGCATTAAACCGCGTTGCCCAGTCGGGTAAAGAAGCAGGCGCCGGAAGCGAGTGGATTTTTTGCAGAATCTGACCGGCGGTGAGGCCATAGGCATATTGCTCTGCATCGGAAAGAGAAGGAATCACATCCTCAGCATCGCATCCTTCAATCCAGGTTTGCAGAAGATAAGTGCCGTCAGGATGCTCCTCTATTGCCACCGGCTGGCACATGGGAATTCCCAGCGGCGCTAATTGCTGCTGCACGCGGAACATGTCGGATAGGCGGCTGCCCTTAGCTTTTGGCGCTATGCGCAGAAGATACTGGGCGCCGTCTGCTGTGGCAACGCGATATTTCTGATCACCGGACCAGCCCTTGCAAACAGGCTCCTTCGTAATAAACTGAAAAGACTTCATAAGAGATCCTCCGTTAAAAAATCTCCGTGAAGAAAATCACGGAGATGATGGAATGGATGCTACAGGGTTCGAACCTGTGACCTCTGCGATGTGAACGCAGCGCTCTGACCAGCTGAGCTAAGCATCCGAAATATGTCTAACTATAATTATTCTATCACAGTGTCAGTCAAAATGCAAGTTTTTTGTTGCAGTATTTGCACAGCTAATTCGGATTGACTCTCGATATTCTCTACAGTATAATAAAACGTAGGAAAGCAAGTTAGATTTGAAAATGGGTGGATGAATGAAGAAGCTAGTGGTTGGAATCTTGGCGCATGTGGATGCGGGCAAGACAACTTTATCAGAAGGAATGCTATTTGAAAGCGGGCGTTTGAGAAGATTGGGCCGTGTCGATCATCAGGACGCTTTTTTAGATCATGACGCGCAGGAGCGGGAGCGCGGGATTACGATTTTTTCCAAACAGGCCATCCTGCCGCTGGGGCAAACGGAAATCACACTGCTGGATACGCCTGGTCATGTTGATTTTTCCAGTGAGATGGAGCGCACCCTGCAGGTGATGGATTATGCCATATTGGTCATCAGCAGCTTAGACGGCGTGCAGAGCCATACGCGGACCTTGTGGAAGCTATTGGAGCGGTATCAGATCCCTACCTTTTTATTTGTTAACAAAATGGATCTTGCCGGCAGCAGTCAGGAAGCGGTGCAAAAGGAGCTGCAGGAGCAGCTAAGCGAGGGCTGCGTTTGCTTTTCACAGGCGCAGGGCGAGGCCTTTTGGGAGAGCGTCGCCATGTGCGATGAGACAGCTCTCGGTGAGTATATAGAGACCGGCAGGCTCGAAGTGTCGCAGGTTCAGGAGCTCATTCAGAGGCGCAGGCTGTTTCCCTGTTATTATGGCTCCGCATTAAAGCTGCAGGCAGTTGGAGAATTTTTAGAAGGGCTGCAGCTGTATACGAAAAGCAGACAATATCCGGAGACCTTTGGCGCTAAGGTGTATAAAATTGCCTATGACCCTCAGGGCACAAGGCTGACCTACCTGAAGGTAACAGGCGGCATATTAAAAGTAAGGGACAGTATTTTATCAGCCGGCGGCGAGGAGAAGGTCAATCAGATCCGGCTGTATTCGGGCAGCAAATATGAAACGGCAGAGGCAGCGGCTGCCGGAGCTGTATGCGCGGTGACGGGCTTAAGCAAAACCTATCCCGGGGAAGGGCTGGGAGCGGAGAAGGATTCGCAGGCCCCTTTGCTGGATAGCTTTCTTACCTATCAGGTTATTTTGCCCGAAGGCTGTGAGCCGCATACGGCGATGCAGTATTTTCGGATGCTGGAAGAAGAGGATCCTCAGCTTCATGTGATTTGGAATGCGCAGCTCAAGGAGCTGCATGTGCAGCTGATGGGCGAGATCCAGCTGCAGGTGCTGCAGAGATTGGTACAGGACCGCTTTGGCCTTGCGATTCACTTTGGGCCCGGCAATATTGTGTACCGGGAAACGATTGAAGAGCCGGTTGAGGGCATGGGGCATTTTGAGCCATTGCGGCATTATGCGGAGGTGCATTTGCTGCTGGAACCCGGCAGGCGGGGCAGCGGACTGGTGTTTGCAACGGACTGCAGCGAGGATGTGCTTGAAAAGAACTGGCAGAGGCTGATCCTGACACATTTGGCTGAGCGCAGCTATCCGGGCGTGCTTACCGGTTCGCCGATTACGGATATGAAGATTACGCTTCTGACCGGCAGAGCCCATGTCAAGCATACCGAGGGCGGAGATTTCCGGCAGGCTACTTACCGCGCTGTGCGGCAGGGGCTTTTAAAGGCCAGAAGTGTGCTGCTTGAGCCGTGGTATGCGTTTCAGCTGGAGATTCCCAGTCAGCAGGTAGGGCGCGCGCTAGCGGACCTGCAGCGTATGAGCGCAGAGTTTGAGCAGCCGGAGACGCACCAGAATGCAGCGCTTATCAGTGGCACAGCGCCGGTAGCCAAGCTGCAGGGCTATGCGCTGGAGGTCGCTGCTTACACAAAGGGACTGGGTCGTCTGATCTGCCTGCCGGAGGGCTATGCGCCCTGTCATAATGCAGACGAGGTCATAGCGAAGATCGCCTATAATGCCGAGAAGGACCTGGACAATCCGGGAGATTCTGTGTTTTGCGCCCATGGCGCCGGCTTTACGGTCAAGTGGAATGAGGCGGATGCCTATATGCATGTAAGCAGTCATCTGCAGCTGCAAAAGCCGCCGGAACGGACTGCAGACTTGCCGGTGCGCGAGCGCAGGCTCTCACAAGCGGAGGATGCGGAGCTGATGGCCATTTTTGAACGGACCTATGGGCCGATTAAGCAGCAGGATATCCGGCGGAGCCGGGAGCTGTTTCAGCCGAGCGCGCAGACGGACAGGCTTGTGATGCAGGAGCAGGAGCCGGAGGAGGAATATCTGCTGGTGGACGGCTATAATATCATTTATGCATGGGAGGATTTGAAAAGGGCCGCCAAGGAGAATATGGATCTGGCGCGGCAAATGCTGATGGACAGGCTATGCGCGTATCAGAGCATTAAAAGATGCGTGTGCATTTTGGTGTTTGATGCCTACCGCATAGCGCGGGATATCGCGGAGACGCTTTCCTATCATAATATTTATGTTGTCTATACTAAGCAAGCCGAAACAGCGGATACCTATATTGAGCGGGCGACTTATGAGATGGGGAAGAAGCATAGAGTGCGGGTGGCTACCTCTGACCATGCGGAGCAGATGATTGTGCTGGGGCACGGCGCTTTTCGCATTTCGGCCCGCGAGTTTCAGGAGGAGGTGGAGGCGGCTGAAAGGCTTATGGCGCAGACACTGGAGGCGTGGAACGGAAACGAAGGCGAGCGGCTGCTGCAAACGCCGATTCAGGAGGAGACAGAAAAGTTTTCTGCCGAAAAAAATTCTTAAATTTGTTTCCGGAAAAACGCTTGACTTAGAGTGAACTCCAATGATATACTAGATATTGTTTTTAAAATAAGTTTAAAAAGAGTGTATTCAGGAGAGGAGTTTATTCGATGAGGGGTAAGGCAAGAACGGTTAATTTGATTGAGGGCTCTATTTGGAAGGGATTGATATTATTTTCGCTTCCGCTGATGGCCAGCAATCTGTTTCAGCAGTTTTATAATACGATGGATTCTCTGGTGGTGGGGCAGTTTGTCGGCAGTACAGCGCTGGCCGCAGTTGGCTCTACGGGTTCTTTAAGCTTTCTGGTGATTGGCTTTTTTATGGGCTTCGGAACAGGATCGGGCGTGATTATTGCCCAGCATTATGGCGCTAAGGAGCCGGAGGAGGTTTCAAAAAGTGTACATACCGCTATGGCGCTGGCGATATTTTTTGGCATTGTTTTAGGTGTGGTTGGAATTTTGATTGCACCAGGGCTCTTGAAGCTGATGAACACGCCGGATGATGTAATGGATCAGGCCGTGCTCTATCTGAGAATCTATTTTGGCGGCGTGATTACGCTGACGGTCTACAACATCGGCAGCGGTATCATGCGCGCAGTAGGGGATTCGAAAAGACCCTTATATTATCTGGTGATTTCCGGCATTACCAACGTAGTTTTAAATCTGGTTTTTGTCATTGTTTTCCATTTGGGCGTAGCCGGAGTGGCGCTGGCAACCATTGCCTCTCAGCTGCTGTCTTCTGTTTTGGTCGTGCGGGATCTGATGAGAACGCAGGAATCCTATCGGCTGGAGCTTCGCAAGATTCGTTTTCATAAAGAAATTTTGCTTAAGATCGCTAAAATTGGAATCCCTGCTGGCGTACAGTCCATGGTGATTTCACTTTCTAATATTGTGATTCAGTCTAAAATCAATATTTTCGGTTCCGATGCGATGGCCGGACAGGCTGCGGCGCAGCGTATTGATGGCTTTGTGTATATGCCGCTGAATGCCTTTTCTTTGGCAATGACCACCTTTACCGCGCAGAACCTGGGGGCAGGCAAGTTTGACCGCGTTCACCGCGGTACAAAAACCGCGATGCTGCTGGGACTGATCTCTACTATCGCGCTCGGATGGAGCGCTGCATTGCTGGCAAGACCATTGGTTGGCTTATTTACGGATAAAGAAGAGGTGCTGTATTATGGAATCCGTTCCGTGCTCGTACTGGGCGGCACCTATTTTACCTTCGTGTTTAATGATATTTTAGCCGGCGTCATCCGCGGAGCCGGAAATGCAGTTGTGCCCATGACAATTTCCATTTTTAATATGTGTATCGTGCGAATCCTGTGGCTGACAATCATTCTTTCGATCTGGAAAAACTACTATCTGGTTCTAGTCTGCTATCCAATGACTTGGACGCTTTCCTCGCTATGCTATATTATTTACTATTTCAAGGGCAAATGGAGGGAGCCATGGAAGCAAAAGGAAGCCGAGCTCATGGCCGCAGCGGCAGAGAAGGAAGCTTAAGGGCAGAGGGTGCAGTTTCTTTCGTCTTTTGCCATTTTCCACCGCCCATGGCGGAAATAGATGATATAGCTGAATTTTTTCAGCCGCGCATAGCTGAACTTGAATAAAATAGCGCAGATTATCAGCTAGCGAACATTCTTAAATAAAAAATGACGGAAAAAATTCCGTCATTTTTTTAAAAGACCCTGTAAGGGATAGAAATTTATACGCTATTCTCTAAATTTCTCTAACAGTGGTGAATAGCGTATACAACGATGACGCCTGTGAGCTATTCTGGTTTTTTCCAGATATGCTCCGGACAGGGAGGAAGCGCACGACCATCTGAAAAGGAAAGGACCTTTCCAATAATGCGTTTATGAGTAATGCGTTCAATGCGCACGCTATTATCTCCCCGGCAATGATAGAGGCCATGCTCAAAATAAAGAAAACGGTGAATCAAAAGGCCGCCGTGGCCATAGTCATAGACCAGAATATCGCCGGGCGTATAAGCAGGAGAGCGCTGCACCAGCACTTCATCGCCCTCCCAAAGCGTAGGATTCATGCTGATACCGTGTACAGATACGGGAAATGGCTTTCCCTGAAGGCTGCGAAGTAAGGCAAGTGTTTTAACAGATGGTTCCATATACGGCAGGACTCCTCCTATTTGAAATTTTGCTGCAGCAAAGCCTGCACATAAGCGGCATCATGATACGTCAGATCATAGCAAAGCGGCGTTAATTTCTGAAAGAACTGGATATAGCGCGCGCTCATATGATAGGGAATCAAAGCACTGGTGAAGAGGCGGTTAAGCGCCTCAGGCGCCGAAAGCGGGCAGCAGCGATTTGCCACAGCAGCGTCCTCCGTGCGGTTTAAAAAGAAAATAGCCTTTGGAGAAGCGGGCGCAAGCATTCGTTTCTCAGGAAAAAAGACATGACGCGGACTTTGACGAGGTCCCATGTGCACGCAAGCCGGCATAGAAGCAGGGAAAACCCCTTGTAGATAATCATATCCGCCGTCCCGCAGATGAATCGGAGCACTGTAGGGCATAACCTGCAGCGTATCCATATCCAGATAAAGGCAGTCATCATTTAGATAGGTATACCCCAGCTGCGACAAATAGGCAATGAGCGTTGTCTTTCCTGTGGTAGTGGCCGCCAGAAAAAGATAGGCGCCCGAGGCATCCGCCACTGCGCCGCCATGAAAGATAAAATAAGGCTCACGACAGGTGGTATGCTCGTACACAAAGGTTTGGATCTGCCCCAGAGGATTTTCATCGTCCATGCGCAGGGTCAGGAGCGGCTGCGCGCCGGCGCGCAAGGAAGGATCGGCCGGCTGCCATGCCGGACCAAACCAAGAGGGCAGCAGAGCCGCCAGCGGGAGATCGTCCGGAAGGTCAAAGTAGATAGGATGAGCCTGAAATGGTCGGTTTAGCTGATAAAACATAGAAAGCTCCAATCTGATTAACAAAATGATAGATATTACTAGTATATCACAGAAATTGAAAAATGGAAGATGATCCTTGTGAGGAGGTGTTTTTTTGAAACGATTGTGGTACCGTCAGCCGGCCGCGGCATGGGAGGAGACATTGCCGCTGGGCAACGGCAGCCTGGGCGCTATGGTTTGGGGAGATCCGCAGCATGAGCGGATCGGGCTCAATCAGGAGCGCCTTTGGTCCGGATATTATGCAGATCATACGCCTAAGGAGGCGGCTGCCCATCTGCCGCAGGTCAGACGGCTTATCTTTGAAAAGCAGTATGAGAAGGCGGAGCGGATCATGGAGCAGTATTTTCTGGGAGAATACACGGAGAGCTATATGCCGGCCGGAGAGCTCTGGATTGACTGTCCTCCTGCAAAGGAGATCCAACAGTATCAGCGGGAGCTGGTGCTGGATACGGCAGAGGCTCGGGTGAGCTATATGGCAGATGGAAATACGGTGCAAAAGCAGTATTTTGTAAGCTATCTGCAAAAGGCACTGATCATACGGCTTGAGGCTCAAAAGCCGGTGAGCCGGATAGAGATCTGCTATCAAAGCGAACTAAAAAAACGATGTTTTGAGGAGCAGGAATGGGGAATGTCGTTTGGCATGCAGTGCCCGGAGCATGTAGATCCCAATTATTTAGGCGAGCGTGAAGAGGCCATTATATGGGGCAGCCGCGGCATGCAGTTTCCGGTGGAAATTCATGTATTGGAGACAGATGGCAGCTGGCATACAGAAAATGAGACGTTGATTTTTGAGGAAACAAAGAAAATCATATTTGCTGTTTCGATTCTGGATTCATTTGTACCGCTCACAGGGGGCTATGAGGCTTATGAAAGGGCACATCTGGAGGATTATCAGGCGCTGTACCGCCGCATGGAGCTCGAGATGCCGGGGAAGGATGCCTTGCCCACTGATGAATGGATGGCGCAGCCGGATGCCGGGCTGTATGCCCTATATTTTCAATATGGCCGCTATCTGTTGATCAGCTCTTCGAGACAGGGAGGGCTGCCAGCTAATTTGCAGGGCATTTGGAGCTGGCAGATGAGGGCGCCGTGGAGTAGCAATTGGACGACCAATATCAATCTGGAAATGAATTATTGGCCGGCGCTTTCTGTGAATCTGCAGGAATGCGATGAGCCTTACATCGATATGGTGCGCCGATTATGCATGGAAGGAAGAAAAACGGCGGCCGCTTTTGGCTGCCGGGGCTCCTGCTGCGCGCATAATACAGACGGATGGGGCACCACGCATCCGGTGGGGATCGCCAGAGGCGAGACCGGAGGAGAAAAGGGCTGCCTGATGTGGGCCTTCTGGCTGATGGCGCAGGTATGGATGGATCAGGAGGTCTGGAGATACTATTGGTATCATCCGGATCAGCGGTATTTAAAAGAGACGGTATATCCTCTGTTAAAAGAATCTGTATTATTTTGCCTAGACTGGCTGACAGAATATGAGGGATATTATGTGACCTGTCCCTCTACAACGCCGGAAAATCAGTTCTGGTCGGAGGGCGGGCGCATCAGCGTATCTCTGGCAACGACTATGGATATGACGCTAATCCGCGAGCTTTTTCGCAATTTTGCAAGAGCTTCTCAGGAGCTGGGAGAGACAGAGCTGCTGAAGGAAATCGAAGAGAAAAAAGCGCGCTTATATCCCATACAAAAAAATGCAGACGGCTCTGTCTGCGAATGGTATGAGGAAAAGGCGGAGGTAGAGCCGGGGCATAGGCATCTGTCGCATCTGTATGGGCTCTTTCCTGCGGATTTATGGCGGGAAGATGAAGGGATGAAGCAAGCGGCCCAAAAGTCACTGGAGAAGCGTATGGCTGCCGGCAGCGGTCATACGGGATGGAGCCTGGCCTGGGTTTTAAATTTATATACGGTGCTAAAGGATGCTTCGAGCGTACAGAGATATTTGGAGCAGCTGATAAAAAAATCCTCTTATCCCAATCTGTGGAGCAAGCATCCGCCGTTTCAAATTGATGGAAATTTTGGCGTAACGGCTGCGATTGCCCATATGTTGGCAGAGGAAAAAGAGGGGGAGATCAATCTGCTGCCATGTCTGCCGCCGGATTGGCAGGAGGGACGTGTGAGCGGGCTGTGTCTTCCGGGCGGTAAACAGGTCAGCTTTGCATGGAAGCAGGGCCGAGTGACCGAGCAGAGCATCTTATGAGACCTTTTCCAGCAAATTTAAAAACAGGGGCAGCACATAGATAAACAGAATCACGAATAAGAACAGAAGACGGACGCAATAGGCGGCCGTTTTCTGCATAATAGCAGAAGAAAAAAGCTGCTCTTTAGCCGCAGGCCTAAAAAGGAAAAAGAGAGCGAGCACGAGGCCCAGGATGCTTGCCAAAAGGCCGAGAGTAAAGCCGGGCGGCGTATAGCGCATTTCGATGTGATGTTCTCCAGCCGGAAGAAAGAAGGAGGAGAAGCCCATAAAGGCTTTAGAAAGCACGGCTTTCTCTCCATCGATCTGCAGGGACCAGCCTTTGTCATAAGGAATGGAGAGGAAGATGGTCTGATCGGCAGAGGTCTGGGTATCTCCTGAAAGGCAGCGATCAGCAGAGGTTAAATGCAGAGACTGCTTTTGGCAGAGGGCGTCCAGCAGAGGCGCCTGCTGAATGCCGAACAGGCCGAAGGAACGGCAGGTTACGCTCTGAAGCAGCTCAATATCGATTAGTACCGTTTCATTTTCAAATGTACCCAGGCAGAGCAGACCATTATTTTGCCGGGAGGGGTAATCGGTCTCTAGTATTGTGCCATTGACTGAGATCTGAAAGCTGTCATTGATATGTTCTGTGAGCTGATTGCTGAGGCGGTCAAAGCAGTCAAAATACAGTGTTTGAGCTTCCTCAACCGGAATTTCATAATAGATATGCCCCGAAAGCTCAGAGCTGATTTTCTCCAGCTGATATTGCTGATATTGGTCCTGGCTAATGCGGCAGGAGATCAGCTCAGCCCTTTCATAAGGATAAGAAATCAAAGGAGAAGACAGCGAAGGGAAAAGCTTAGCAAATAATAATTCCTGAATTTCCAGGCGAGTGAGGTCATCCAGCTGATTCGTGTCCGCTAAGGATTCTGTTGTAGGAATTCCCAGCGAGAGTGCAGCGGGAAGGGCAGAAATACTGTATGCTTGATTATGATAGAGAGAGGGCTCGGCGTCATTCCAATGAATTTCGTAGGCCGCCGAAAGGACAGCATCAGACAGCAGGGTACCGCCATAGCCGCCAACCTCCATCCAATAAGAGGAATAGCCCAGCTTTTTCATGGCGAACATGTAGTCCTGTGAGGTAAGAGAGGTATAATGACTAAAGGAGGGATAGCCAAGAGCGCCGACTAAATTGACGTCAAAGTATTTTTGGCGGAGCTTTACGCGGTAGAATTCACCCTGCTGCTCCCTCTCGGGCTTAAAATTAGCTAAGTCGATGATATTAGAGAAGGTCTGCTGGTGTCCGCTATAGTCTGCTGAAAGCATATAAACGGAAACACCGCTGTAGGCATCAATAAAGAAAAGGACGGTGCAGAGGATGGTAAACAGGCGCACAGTGAGCCAGCGTTTATAGAGGCTTCGGTAAAGCAAAAAGTAGAGAAAAGCAGAAAGCAAAAAGAGAATTAAAAGTCCTTTGAAGGATTCGGAATCGCCCCAGAGCGTATGAGAATAGTGAGCCAGCGTATCCATATGCGTGTTTAGATAGGCATGGATAAAAAGACCATAGCCGACAATCAGAAAAAGAATACTTAAACATAAAGCTGTAGATTTTGATTTGGATAAGGGTTTTGACTTGGGCAGGTCATCCAAAAAGGAGGCAGCCACTGTCATTGCCATAAAAATGGTGATAAACCCGTAGCGTACGGGAAAGGCCTGATAGTTTCCGGTATGCCACATCTTATTGATAGGTTCGAGCAGGATGGGGAGAAGCATACACAGGAAGAGCAAAAAGTAGCTACGCAGCAATCTGGTCTTGAGTGGCGCATGCAGCAGGCCATAGAACATAATGGTCAAGACACAGGCTGAGGGGAATAAAATGGGCAGCGTCGTTTCCAGCGGTGTAAAGAATCCGGCCTGCGCAACAGAGGTCAGCATATTGATATCACGGCCGGAGGAAAGATACTGCAAAAAGCAGGGCAGCCAGACGACGGACGTGAGCAGCGCGGCGATGAACGAAGCGGACAGGAAGCGGATCGCCGTTTCTTTCCGGCGCTCGCCGGTAAGCCCTAAGGAAACAATGCCGAAATAAAGAAGCGTGAACAGGACGATCATATAGCTGATATAGTAATTGACGACCATCATAGCACTGAGCGCGGCAATGTAGGGCAGGCATTTCCTCTGATAGACAAGGCGCTCGAAGGAAAGAAGAAGAAGCGGAAAGAGATACATCATATCGAGCCAGATGATGTTTTGATAAAATAAAAGGCCGTATCCGCAAAAGGCGTAGAACAGGCCAAAAAGAAAGGCCAGCGAGGGGGAGATGCGATGGCGGCTGCGCAGGAAATAGAGGGTAGCTGTCAGCGCACAGGTAGAAAGCTTGAGCAAGGCGAGAATGTTCATGAAAAGCAGCATATGGCTTTTGGGGACAAAGAGCGTCAGCAAAGAAAACGGACTGGCAAGGAAAAAGAAGAAAACGCCCCAAAAGTTCATGCCGCCGGCATTCTGAAAGCTGTAGAGCAGGCTGCCCTGGCCGGAGAGGATATCCTTAAAATTCAGCAGGAGCGGGACTACCTGCTGATTCATATCGCACCAGGAGATCGTGTGCTCGCCAAATGGATAGAAGTCTGCACCGGCGTAAAAAAATAATAAAAATAAAGCGGTGACAAGCGGCGCCGCTAAAAGAAAAAGAGTATCGCGAGAAAAAATTGCTTTTCTTGGATGGGTATGCATATTTACGCTCCATTACACAGATCACGGATGACTTCTGAGGCCATGATGAGGCCCATGACCGAGGGAACATAAGCTAAGCTGCCGGGGGCCGGACGCGTCCCTTTTTTTTCCGGGTCAGCCGGCAAAAAGGGAGCCGTAGGAGGCTCAGGCGAATAGACAACCTTTAGATGAGGAATGCCGCGTTTGCGAAGGGCCGTGCGCATCGCCTTGGCCAAGGGGCACATAGAAGTTTTGGTGATATCTGTTATTTTGAATTGAGTAGGATCCAGCTTATTTCCGGCGCCCATGGCGCTAAGCAGGGGAATCTGATGGTGATAGGCGTATTCAGCTAAAAACAGCTTAGCAGCTACTGTATCGATGGCGTCCACAAGATAATCGGCCTCTGCAAGAGGGAGCTGCGCAGCCGTTTCTTCAGAAAAAAAGATAGGATAGAGCTCTAGCTGCAGCCGGGGGTTAATATCCAGCAGGCGCGCTTTGGCAGCGTCCGTTTTGAGATGGCCAACCGTAGATTCAAGGGCGAAAAGCTGACGGTTGATATTGGAACGGGCAATATGATCATGATCAACTAAAACGAGCCGTCCGATACCGGTGCGAGCAAGCGCCTCCGCTACATAAGAGCCGACACCGCCAAGCCCAAAAAGAATAACGGTCTTGGTCTGCAGTAAAGAAAGGGCCTCTTCACCCAGCAGATAGGAGGAGCGGCAAAAGCGCTCATCTATTGACATGACGGATCACCTGCAGCATGCGAAGACTTGGATTCGCGGCTGTCTACATATTCTTTCGCGCGGTTGGCCACACGGTCTAATAAGGAGGACAGAAGAGAGAGCTCCTCTTCGGTGAATCCGTCTGTTAGGTATTCTCGCCAGGACTGATGAATATCCAGAATAACAGGAAAAAGCGCCAGCGCCTTTTCCGTGGGATAGACCAGCAAAACCCGCTTATCTGTGGCTGAATATTCTCTGGTGACAAAGCCATTTTCTTCTAAATGGGCCAGCTGACGGGCAATATTGCTTTTATTGATATAAATGAGCTTACTAAGCTGCTCCTGCGAAATACCAGGCGTACGGCATATATGGGTAATGATCGAATGCCATCCTCCACGCAGCCCTGTGCCGGCCAGATGATCTGTATGGAACTGCATGGCACAGCGGCTGATGGTAGTGATATTTTTGGTAAATGAATTCATTTTATTTGTTTGCATTTGTATGATTGCGGGCCTTAGCGCGCAGCCCTGCTTCCAGAATTTGCTTACGCATGCGAATGCTCTTGGGGGTGATCTCCACCAGCTCATCATCGGCGATGAATTCAAGGCATTCTTCCAGAGACATCTCACGTGCAGGGGTGAGACGCAGAGATTCATCTGCGGAAGAGGAGCGCATATTGGTTGCATGTTTTTTCTTGCATACGTTGACAACAATATCATCGGCGCGTGAGCTTTCGCCAACGATCATGCCTTCATAAACCTGAACGCCGGGGCCGATAAAAAGAGAACCGCGTTCCTGAGCGTTGAACAGGCCGTAGGTAACGGCTTCACCCGGCTCATGGGCGATCAGAGAGCCGCGCGTTCTGGGGGCAATTTCACCTTTAAAGGGTTTAAAGCTATGAAATACATGGTTGATGACGGCAGTACCGCGCGTTTCTGTCATTAGCTGAGAGCGGTATCCGATGAGGCCGCGGGAAGGAATTAAAAATTCCAGCCGACTGTAGCCGCCCTGTGTGGGCATCATATTGAGCAGCTCTGCCTTGCGCAG
Source organism: Lachnospiraceae bacterium (assembly GCA_022794035.1). NCBI lineage: Bacteria > Bacillati > Bacillota > Clostridia > Lachnospirales > Lachnospiraceae > Lachnospiraceae bacterium. Next base: position 31,468 of record JAAWDX010000009.1, read on the forward strand.
ACTGGCGCCCTCCATTAAAACACCGGTGTATTCATCGGGCAGATCTACGACTAATTCCTCATAGGGCTCCCACACCTGCCCATTGACGATTTTTGTAATGACCTGCGGTTTTGAAACAGCAAATTCATAGCCCTGGCGCCGCATGTTTTCAACCAGTACAGAGAGATGCAGCTCACCGCGGCCGGAAACGACAAAGGAATCCGGAGAATCCGTTTCTTCTACCCGCAGGGAGATATTGGATTCAAGCTCCTTGAAAAGCCGGTCTCTTAAATGGCGGGATGTCACATAGTCGCCTTCTTTGCCGGCAAAGGGGCTTTTATTAACGGTAAAGGTCATAGAGAGAACGGGTTCATCAATGGCAACAAAGGGAAGCGGCTCTACATTAGTAGGGCAGCAGATGGTTTCGCCGATGTTGATATCTTTAATGCCCGATACGGCCACAATTTCACCAACGCCGGCTTCCTCTACCGGTACACGCTGCATGTCGTTATATACATAGAGATTGGTGAGCTTGATGGTGGTCGACACACCGTTTTTGCGGCAGATGACGGCTGTATCACCCACATGGATCTGTCCGCGGTCAATACGGCCGATGGCAATACGGCCGGTATAGGCATCATAATCAATATTGGAAACAAGCAGCTGCAGATCACCGTCCATATGTCCTTCCGGAGAAGGGATCGTATGAATGATAGCATCAAAGAGGGGTTTCATATCCTGACCAGGCTGTGTATAGTCAGTAGAAGCCCAGCCTTCCTTAGCAGAGGCATAGATCACAGGCGAATCCAGCTGTTCGTCGGAGGCCCCCAGATCCAGTAAAAGCTCTAGGACCTCGTCTACGACTTCATCCGGACGAGCCATAGGGCGGTCTACCTTGTTGATGACGATGATTGGCGTCAGGTTTAGATCCAAGGCCTTTTTCAGCACAAAACGAGTCTGCGGCATGCAGCCTTCATAGGCGTCAACTAACAAAAGGACACCGTTGGCCATTTTTAGCGAACGCTCGACTTCACCGCCAAAATCAGCATGGCCGGGCGTGTCAATGATGTTGATTTTAAAGCCATCATAGTGCAGGGAGGTATTCTTAGCTAAAATTGTGATGCCGCGTTCGCGTTCCAGATCATTGGAATCCATAACGCGTTCGACAACCTCCTGATTTTCGCGAAAGATACCGCTCTGCGCCAATAATGCATCTACTAAAGTGGTTTTGCCGTGGTCAACATGAGCGATGATAGCAATATTACGAATTTTTGTTTGATCTAACATAAAAACCTTCCTTAATTATTCGATACAAAATGAGTCAAAATTTCCACTCGTTATATTACCACAAAATACAGGCTGATTCAACAAAATTTAGAAAAGAGTAGGCTTTCGGCGAAAAAAGTACGATACTAATAGTATGGGGAGGAGCATCACTAAAGCTGCATCAAAGAAATGCGTATGAGAGAGGGGCGGGGTAGCCGCTGAAAGGGAGGTGATCTGAAGAAGAGGAGCAGTAAGACGATGCAGTACGATTTGGAAAAGCAGAGGAGAAACAGAGGCCCTGCATGGAATGGAGGCAATGAGCTCCTGCTTTTGATAATACTCAATATAGCCAACGGGCTCCTGGGATAAAAGGGGCAAGGATAAGGTGGCAGGGAGAAGCAGGTGCATTTCAAGATCAGAGGGGGAGGAAGCATCAGGACTGATATATAGAAGATCCTGCATCGTGAGAATATCGGCATATCCTAATTTAGAAGCGTTTTGATAGATCGGAATTTTGCTGACTAACGTGCCTTTAATAGGGTAAATAACAGGGGAAAAGCTTTGATGAGCATATTGCAGAAGTCGGGAATGCTCCTGTGCGCTTTCAGAAATTGTTTTTTGATTGACTGTGATGGCAATCAAGGTAAGATCCTTCTGCTGATCATAGGAAAGCAAAAAGGTACCATCCTTAAAGGAGCTGTTTAGATAGCCGCCTAAACAGGTGGGCATATAGGAAGCTTCTTCTGGAAGCGTAAGGGGATGGGTGCGATTATAAAAGCGGGATTCCGAAGTTTGATTGGTAGGAAGAATTTCATATTGAGGTGTCCGTAAAATAGAACGCAGACAAGGGATTTGCCAAAAGGCCTTTGCAATCCTTAGAAGATCTGAGGGCGTGGTAGAGCAGGCAGAAGGGGAAGCAGCCAAAGAGGATATATGCGTATGAACGGCTCCAAGCGCTTCTGCTTTTTGATTCATTAACGCGATGAAATCTTCAAAGGAGGAGGCAATATGGAGCGCTAAAGCACGCAGCGCATCATCAGCATCAGAAAGCAGCATGGCCGCCAGGCAGTCCTGAACCGGAAGCGTTTCGCCTATTTCGAGATACATGCGAGGAGCAGAATCATTTAAACGCAGCGCAGCTTCGCTTACCGTTACCTGCTCAAGCGGCGCCGTATGCTCTGCAATCACAATGGCGGCCAGCAGCTTCATAAAGCCAGAAGGATACATCTGAATATCACTATTTAATTCGTATAAAATTTGGTCGTTTTCCAGACAGCCCAATATGACGGCAGAGGAGGAAGAGGGGGGAAAATCGGCAGATACAGAGTAGGGAAAAAGGAAGCTGAAAAAAATGGATAAGAATGCGCAGATAAGCTGGCACTTTTTTTTCATAAACAACACCTCCGTAAATGGAATAGACAATAAAAGAAAGGAACATGTGTGGAAAAGATATATATTTCAAAAAAGGGGCTTCAAAAAGTAGTTTTGCTGATCCTGATTCTTAGCATGGGTATGATTTGGTATAATCATTCAGAAAATGAAGAAATATCTTTTGAAGAAGAAACAGAACCAGGGTCCATACTCTTTAATGAAGAGGAGGATTCCTTAAAGGAAAAAGAAAAGCAGAGCGAGGCATGGTTGGGGGTGCACGTAACAGGAGCCGTTTGCTTCCCGGATCAGATTTATTACCTGCAGGAAGGAGCACGGGTGGGCGATGCGATTGGCGCAGCAGGAGGAGCGCAAAAGGAAGCAGATTTAAGCCGTCTCAATCTGGCAGGCTATATTCATGATGGTCAAAGAATTTACGTACCGCGTCAAGGAGAGATATGGGAAGAGAGTGAAAATAGCGCAGAGGAAAATCCTCAAAACCTCTTGACCAATATCAACTTAGCAACTAAAATAGAATTATTGAGTTTACCCGGAATAGGGGAGACCTATGCGCAAAGAATCTTAGATTATCGTGAAGAGCACGGGCCTTTTAAAACCATCGAGGACATTATGAAGGTGAGAGGAATCGGCGAGAGCAAATTCGCGGAGTTAAAAGATAGAATTACAGTCGAGTAAAGGGGTATGAAGATGGCTACAAAAGTATTGGTCGTAGATGATGAGAAATTTATTGTTAAAGGGATAAAATTTAGTCTGGAACAGGATGGGATGGAAGTAGATGCCGCCTATGACGGGGAGGAGGCCTATAATCTCATTCAGGAAAAAAATTATGATATCATTATTTTAGATGTGATGCTGCCCAAGATGGATGGCGTACAGGTGTGCCAGCAGGTACGGGAATTTTCTGCGGTTCCGATTCTGATGCTGACAGCAAAGGGTGAGGATATGGATAAAATATTAGGGCTTGAGTACGGAGCCGATGATTATATGACAAAGCCATTTAATATTTTAGAGCTTAAAGCAAGGATTAAGGCGATCCTGCGGCGCTACCGCCATCATGAGGAAAAGGAGAGCAGCGTACAGGAATTCCGCGATCTAAAGATTGATTATGACAGCCGCCGGGTATTTATTAAGGATAAAGGAGAAGCAGATTTAACAGCCAAGGAATTTGATCTGCTAGAGCTATTGTCTAAAAATGTTGGAAAGGTCTACAGCCGAGAAAAGCTTTTGGATGTAGTTTGGGGATATGATTATCCAGGAGAAGTGCGGACGGTGGATGTGCATGTTCGGCGATTGAGAGAAAAAATAGAAGCAAACCCCGGAGACCCCTTGTATATTCAGACCAAATGGGGCGTGGGATATTATTTTAAGGGCTGACGAGAATGATACAATCAAAAAAAGTTTCATGGTATCGGAGTGTTCAGTTCAAGCTGTTTGCCTGCATAACGCTCATATACATCGTATCCTCCGTCATTTTTGGAAATCTATTGTATCATGTATGGGAAAATTACTGGGTGAATCAGAAGATCACAGAAATCAGCCGCTATGCTAACTTTCTGGCAAGTGATATTGCAATCAACCGGCTGACATCAGAAGAAGATCCAGATCAGAATTTGAATCACGAGCTTCAAAGCTTTAGCCGTCTGTACAGCTACGCAAGAGTCATGATTTTAGATGAAAAGGCTATGGTGATTCAGGATTCTTCTCAAACAAAAATGGGAAGATATATTGTAAACGATGATGTTTTGATGGCTCTATCCGGTAAAATTGCGAATATTCAGGAGGATTCCTTTGTTCGCCTGGCAATTCCGGTGACGGATTATTCAGGGAGTACGGTCGATGGTGTGGTATATGTTTTTTTCTCCGTGGACACGCTTTTGGAATCGCTTTCCATCAATCAAGGCAATATTACGCTGCTTCAGTTCGCGATTGGCGTTGCGGTCTGCGCTATATTCTATGCCTTGATTGCTGTCTTTACCAGACCCTTTAAATCTATTTTAAATTGGCTAAGGCAGGTATCAAACGGAAATGCGGAGGCGCCGATTGATCTGCAGCGACAGGATGATTACGGATTGATGGTGGAAGCCATACAGGATGTCACGCATGATTTGATTGCGATTGATCGTTCTCGTAAGGAATTTGTGTCCAATGTATCTCACGAATTAAAAACGCCGCTCAGTTCAATTAAGGTATTGACGGAGTCCCTGCTTCTGCAGGAAAGTGTTCCGGAGCCTATGTACAAAGAATTTTTACAGGATATCAACAGTGAAATAGACAGGCAGACGACGATTGTCAATGATCTGCTTACTTTAGTGCGCTTGGAGGAAGGAGAGAATGCGCTCAATATCAGTTCCTTTGTCTTAAATGACATGACGGAGGATATTTTAAAGCGTTTAAAACCGCTTGCTCAGGGAAAGAATGTAGAGCTTGTGATTGAAAGTATTCGTGAAGTAGAGCTGGAAGCTGATGAAACAAAATTAACGCTGGCGCTTTCTAATTTAATCCAAAATGGAGTCAAATATAATAAAGAGGGCGGCCAGGTCAAAGTGGTGATTGACAGTGATCATTTGAATGCGTTAATTACGGTAACCGATACAGGAATTGGAATTGAGAAGGAGCACTTTAATAAATTGTTTCAGCGTTTCTATCGCGTAGACAAGGCAAGAGATAGAGAAGCAGGCGGTTCTGGATTGGGGCTTTCCATTGTAAAGCAGATTATTACTTTGCATAAGGGAACCATTTCAGTAGAAAGCGAATTAGGAGAGGGCACGAGCTTTTTAGTGAAGCTTCCCTTGATTCAAGTGATTGAACAGGAGGAAGAGGAATGAAAAAATGGGGGAGAATAGGGCTGTTGGCGTTGCTGGCTTTCCTTATGGGCTGTACATCCGCTACGAAAGATATGAATAGCGAGGAGCAGCTGACAGAATCTGCTTATTTAGAAAAAACAGCTAAAAACACAGAAGAAGTGGCGAACGAAGAAATTATACTTTACTACACAAATCCTACGGCCACATCGCTTTATAAGGAAGAAAAGGGATATGATTTTTCTGAGAAGAGCAGTGAAGAGATTGTCTGGACGATCTTGCATGATCTGGAGACTGCAGAAGGACTGGAGGATAAAAGCCTAAAAGAATCTAGTCTGCAATCTATTTTTCCTTCGGGAGTGCTGGATGAGATCGTTGTTCGCTCGGAAGAAAAGGTAAAGATGGCAGAAGAGGAAGGTAGTACATGTAATATTGTCGAGCTTCATATGACCAAGCTCTATCATGAGATGAGCTTAAATGAAATGGTTGTTTTAAGGACGGGAGTAAGCCGAAGTATTTTCTCTGCCGGCATTATAGATCAAATAGAATTTTGGGCCCCTATTTCAAAGGAAGGGGGCGGAGAGAAGCTCATGGATACCCTGTCCGCTGATGATAAAGTCATTATCAATCAATATAGCCGGGATTTTTATACAGATGATATCAATGTAACATTGTATTTTGGAAATGCAGACAAAACAGCACTTAAGGCAGAAACGAGGACGCTTACGCTAACGATGACAGATCCTCTGCCAACAGCAATTATGAAAGCCTTGCTTGCCGGGCCGGTTGAAGAAGGAATGACTTCTGTGATTCCGCAGGGGACAATGATAGAAGATGTATTTATTAAAGACAGTGTATGCTATGTGGACTTAAGTGCTGAATTCCAAAAAAATCATTTGGGAGGAGAATTAGAAGAGACGCTGACGATTTATTCTATTGTGAACTCCTTGCAGGACATTAGCGGGATTCATTATGTGCAGTTTTTGGTCGAAGGGAGAAAACTGGAATACTATAAGTCATATATGAAAATTGATACGTTCTTAACAGGGGATATGACATTGGTGGAGTGAACCCGTCGTGAGAAAGGCTTCCAACCGGTAAGTAAAACGGATTGGAGGCCTTTATGATTTGAGGAAAAAAGATGAAGAAGCGTCCTATTGTCTGGACATGTTTTGGATATATTGTTTTTTTGCTGATCATTTTACTTGTAAAGCCTGAATGGGGAGAGACTCTTTTTAGATGGAGCGCAGCAGAAGAGGAGGTAAAGAAGCGGTATGTGAATACCGGTGAAATACAAGGAGAGGTTTTATCGGTAGAAATCAAAAAGCAGCAGTATCAAATCAGAATCAGACTGCAGGATGGGACTATTTGTATCGGAATAGTGCCGATAGAAAAGCAGGTCTTTCCCGGAGATACGATTAAGCTAAAAGGAAAAGTGCGATGGCCAGAGCCGCCTGCCAATCCCGGGGAGTGGGATGGTCAGCTTTACGCAAGAACACACCGTTTTTCTTTTTATATGCAGGGCGAGCAGATACAAGTGATAGAAAAAGGAAAAAGAAGCTTGCAGAGGTTGCTTTTTTTGTGGAAGCAGCAGCTTTCGGATGGTATTGACAGACAATGGAGCATGCCATGGAGCGGCATTATGAAATCCATTTTATTGGGGCAAAGAGGAGAAGTAGAGCCACTGATTAAGGATACGTGGAGTCAGGCCGGGATTGCCCATGTGATTGCCATTTCAGGGCTGCATCTAACCGTGCTGTCGCAGGCCGTATTCTGTTTTTTAAAGCGATTTCAAAGGATTAGGACGGCTCAAGCAGAAACCATGGCTGTAATATGGCTGTATGTGGTCTTTACAGGCGGTGCCATAGCGACGCTGAGGGCAGCGTTGATGTTTACCATCCAAACATTGGCAGCTCTTTTAAACCGAGAGGAGGATACGCCGACCACGCTTGCTTTAACAGCAGGGATTCTTTTGCTGATACAACCATTATATCTTTTGGAGGCTGGGTTTTGGCTGTCTTTTTCAGCAGTACTGGCGCTCCGGTATGGAAGAGTATGGATTATGTCATTGCCTTTTCTTCCTTATCGAATCAGGAGAAAAATAGCGGCATCCTTAGCGGTAAGTCTTATGGTTACCCCCATTTCATTATGGTTTTTTTATCAGAGCTCTATTTGGGGATTTGTTTTAAACTTTTGGGTGCTGCCGGCAATGGGGGCTGTTATTCCAATAGGACTGGCCTCTCTTATGCTGGGAGCAATTCATCCGGCGCTGGGGGCTGGTTTTTCAGAAGTGGTACGATTTATTTTATGGAGTTTTCAAAAGGGAAGCGAACTTTTTTTGCAAATACCGGGAGGAATGCTGCGCGGACAGCCGTCATGGTACAAGCTGATCGTCTATTATTTGCTTTTAGGCAGTGTGATTTATTATTTTTCAAAGCCATCCCCGTACGGCAAGAGGATGGTGTATGGTCTATGTCTATCCGTACTGACGTTTATTTTGTTTTATCGGGTTTCTTTTTGGCGCATTATCTATTTGGATGTTGGACAAGGAGACTGTGCTGTGATAGAATGGAAGAACAGGGTGTGGATTATCGATGCAGGTCCGCAGTATGATTCGGTTTTAAAGCCATATTTGCTGCAAAGAGGTATTAAAGAGATTGAGGGAATTATTTTGTCGCATCCGGATTGGGATCATATAGAGGGGCTGCTTGCACTCTCAGAGGATTCGAATTTTAAGATTAAAGGATTGTGGGAAGCGCAGGAGAAAGTACAGGAGACCGAATATCGGCAGCAGCTGGAGCAAAATATCAGCAGGCAAGGCGGAGAAATCAGAAAAATCAGGGCCGGATATCAGCTGTCCTATAACGGAATGCACTGGAAAGCGATATCGCCGGTTAAGGAATATCCTGATATCAACCAAAGCTCTCTGGTTGTGCAGTTTCAAATAGAAGATATAAAGTTTCTTTTTACAGGTGATATAGATGTATATACAGAAGCAGATCAGGCTGGTCTATGGGAAAAGGTACAGATTCTCAAAGTGGCACACCATGGCTCCCGAAGCTCTTCTTCTTTAGAGTTTTTAATTAAAGTAGATCCTAGATTAGCCGTAATCAGCTGTGAACGTCAGCATGCCTATGGCCATCCGCATCCGGAAGTGCTTGAGCGGCTGCAGAAAGAGAATATTGAATGTGTTGTTACGGATGATGCAGGAGCAGTTTGGGTTGAGAATCGATGGGGAAAGGTTTGTTATTCTACCTTTAAAGAGGGAGGCACAGAGTGAAGCAGTTAAAAGAACAGATCCAGAAAAAGGACATTGGCAATTTATATCTATTTTACGGAGAGGAACGATATTTAATTGACATATATGAGAAAAGAATTAAACGAGCCCTGCTGCAGCCAGAAGATGAAATGATGAATCTGGATGTTTTGCAATCGCCGCAGGACCTCATGCAGATAGAGGCGAGCATAGAGACGCTTCCGTTCATGGCAGAAAAACGACTTGTGATTGTAAAAGAAAGCGGAGCATTTGATAAAGGGGGACGCCTGATAGAGCTAGCAGATAGAATAGGGCAGCTGCCGGAAACGACAGTACTGATTTGGATTGAGACAAAAATCGATAAACGCTCCAAGCTTTTCAAGGCTGTACAAAAATATGGCCGTGTGATTGAGTTTAAACGTCTGACAGAGCGGGAACTGCTTCTTTGGATTGAAAAGGAAGCACGGCAGAAAAAAACGCAGATCGATCAGCGCACAGCGTCATATTTTTTAAGCTGTACAGGAAATGATATGACACACATCTATACAGAGCTGGAGAAGCTGCTGAGTTATGTTAAAGAAAAGGGAGTGATCGAGCGACAGGATATTGACGCCATGATTACCCCGACGATTGAAAATAGTATCTTTAAATTGACCGATTATTTGGGCAGTCAAAGACCGGCAGCGGCCTATCAGATCTATCGTCAATTGATTGAGGATAATGAGCCGGTACAGCGTATTTTATATATGATTATTCGGCAGTTTCGGTTGCTGTACCGAGCTTCTTTGATGCAAAATGCAGATGCGGCTGCGGTAGCGAAGGAGCTGGGGGTACCGGGATTTGCAGCAGGCAATTATCAGATACAGGCTAAAAGGTTTGGTCAGGTGCGTTTAAAAGAGCTGCTGAGACATCTGTTGGAAATGGATGTAGCGATCAAGACAGGAGAGATGAGCGCAGAGGAAGCGGCCGATCTGATTATGCTGCAGTATGCCAAGCCATCTGTGCAGTAATAAGAAAATTTTTTAAAAGTCCTAAAATGGATTGACGAAACCCATAAAAACAGTTATAATGACAATTGTGTCTTAGTTTGTCCATTCTATTTTTACAATGCATATATCATATCATGTATATGCGTGCAATAAGAATCTCAGGAGGTTTCATCAAACAATGGCTAATATTAAATCTGCCAAAAAGCGTATTCTGGTTATTCGTACTAAAACTCTTCGTAACAAAATGATCAAATCCAGTGTAAAGACTGCTATTAAAAAAGTAACGGCTGCTTGTGAGGCAAAGGATGCTGCAGCAGCTAAAGCAGCACTTACTCAGGCAATTTCTGCGATTGATAAGGCGAAGAGCAAGGGCGTATACCATAAAAATAACGCAGCGCGTAAAGTTTCGCGTTTAACCAAGATGGTTAACAAAATCGCCTAAGTTTTATGTAAAAATAGAAACGAAGCGGTGAAAGCTGCTAAAGAGCACCTTTTAAGCGAAAGGCTTAAAGGGTGTTTTTTGTATATTTTTTTATATTTCGTCAAGAATAGAAGACATATATATGAAAGGAAAGAGGCTAGATCGATGAGAACAGATATAGCGCTGGAAGCATGTTTAAACGCAGCGGAAGAAATAACGGGGGCGGAGTGGACACAGGAAAACGGGGAAGACAAGGTCGTTGTGTCCACTGTGAAGATTACTACGCCAGAGGGCGCAAAACGTTTAGGCCGACCGATGGGAAAATATATTACTCTGGAATGTCCTTATTTGAGAGAGAATACGTTGGAAATCCACGAACGAATTATTGAGGGCCTGACTAAGATTTGGAAGGACTTTTTAGATACCTTTTCTAAAGCAAATTCTATTTTGGTGGTAGGGCTGGGAAACCGAAGGGTGACGGCCGATGCGCTGGGTCCGCAGGTTGTGGATCAGGTGCTGGCAACCAGACATATCCGTGAGCAGCTGCCAAAGGAATGGAAGGGGAATTTGGGAGTGGTTTCGGCGCTGGCGCCGGGTGTGATGGGACAGACGGGAATAGAAACGGGAGAGATCATTGAGGCGCTAGTGAAGGCGATTAGTCCGGATGTTGTGATTGCGATTGATGCTTTGGCGGCAGGTTCTATAGAGCGTCTGGTGAATACGATTCAGATCTGCGATACAGGCATTCAGCCAGGAGCGGGGATGGGAAACCGCAGACGTGAGCTGTCGGAGAAGACTTTAGGCGTACCGGTGCTTGCGGTGGGGGTGCCTACCGTGGTGGATGCATCAGATATTGCTGAAAAGGAAGATATGGATGCCTACTATGTGACGCCGAAAGATATGGATGTAGTGATGAAACGGCTTAGTCTGATGATTGCCAGCAGTCTGAATAGGGCGCTGCATCGTTTATCACCAGAAGAACTAAAGGCATATTTATATTAACTGCGCATATTCTGTAAAGAGTACAGAAGGGCGGTGAAGTAATGCGAAAGGTCATTTTGGGACTGTGTATGACCATGTTTTTGGCTGCTTTGCCAATGACGCAGGATGGTTCTATGAGAGGTTTTTTTATATCAATGCTGGACAGGGCATATCCTTTTGAGCAGGCGCGGAGCCTGATTACCAAAGAGGGTTTGTCAGAGGAAATGCTGGAAGACTGGGTGGAGGCGATCCTGCCTTGGGAGGAAGCAGGCCTGATTGGAACAGGAAAGGACGGGCAGGAGGAAGAGGACCCGGTGACTTGGCCGAGTGAGCTTGATGAAGCGGTGCTGGATGCGGCAGCAATATCAAGAGAGAACCAGTTTACAGGAATACCAACGGATTATTATGTAACCATACAGGAAAAACCACAGATTGATACGAGTATTTCTAGCTTAAAAGGCTTGTACAATCAAGAGCTTATTCAAAATTATGCTAAAACGGTAAGTTTGTATAATTATGACTCGGAGTCCATGCGCCCAAGTCCGGAGTTTATCAATGGAGAGGCGTTTATGCAGGAGGATCTTTCTTTGAATCTGCAGGATTTGGGGGATGAACCGACTGTTTTGATTTTTCATACCCACGGCCATGAGGGCTATATTGGAAAAGAAGAGTATGGGATTTTAGATGTAGGAGATTATCTGGAACAAATATTAGAGGAAAATTACGGGATCCAGGTGCTTCATCATAAAGGAATCTATGATGAGGGAGGCGTGAATGGCGCTTATACACGGATGGGCGAGGAAATTCCGCAGATACTGGCAGAGCATCCTTCGATTCAGATTGCCATTGATATGCACCGGGATGGCGTAGGAGAAAATACGCGGCTTGTCAGTAATGTGGATGGCCGGGAGGTAGCAAAGGTGATGCTGGTGACGGGTGTGAGCCGAAGCTTTGATGAAAATGGAGATTTGCAGCCGATTGAATATTTGCCAAATGAGAATTTGCATTCGGTACTGTCATTAGGCTTTCAGCTAAAAATGGCGGCTGATACGCTGTATCCCGGATTTATGCGTCAGTTATATCTTTCCAGCTGGCGATACAGCACTTATATGCTACCAAGGTCTATGCTGCTGGAGGTGGGGGCACAGACGAATACATTAGAAGAGGCGAAAGCGGCTATGATTCCGTTTGCACGTACTTTAGTTACGGTTTTATCAGATCAGGGATAAAGGAGTCGAAAGTATGATTTGATGAAAGGTTTGGGAAGTCATCGGTTGGCTGTATAAGCCGGATGGCTTCCTTTTATGTGGGAGAATATAAAAACTCTGGCTAGCCCATGTCCGCAATTTATGGTATAATACAGACACAGAATGACCGCAAGAATCCCGCAGGGATTCCTTGCCAAGTTCAGTGAGGAACGAGCTGAACTTGTGGTATACTAAGCGCAGCCAGATATATTTTGGCTAATCAAGTCCTTAAGCTGCCTTATAAGTCCGATATTGTACAAGAATTCCGTAGGGGTTTTAAAGAACGAAGGAGAGGCATATAGATGCAAAAATTGATCATGATAGCGGGTTCTCCCTGTGTGGGGAAAACGACGGTGACAGAGAAGCTTTTTACTTCCTATGAAAACAGTGCTTATTTTGATGGCGATTGGGCATGGTGCGTCAATCCATTTTCACTTGACGATCCGAGATTGAGAAATGGCGATAAAACAATGTCATTCGCGTTATCTACATATTTAAACTCTGGTTTTGATTATGTCTTTTTTTCGTCGGTAGTTCTTGTTGATAAATCAATTCGTGAAGCGATATTGAAAGATATAACGGCAAAAGAATATGCTGTTATTGGGATTACTCTGACCTGCTCAGAGGAAACCTTGCAGGAACGCCATAAAAAGCGGGGCGATGAAACTGAGTGCTCTTTTTTTTGGCTACATCTGAAACCATATGAAGGTGATTATGTTATCAATACAGATCATAAAAGTGTTCAGCAAATCGTTGATGAAATAAAAGGTATTGTAAATAATGAGGAAATGAATAGTGGAAATTAAAACAGAGGATGAAACATTTTTAAATTCCGTTTGAAAAGCTGGTTGCTTATTTGCCGGGATTTGCTATAATAAAGGCGTGACAACGATAAATATAATTAAAAATAACAAAGAGCACACGGAGTATAGGGGGAAATAGATTTGACGAATCAACAAAAGATACGGAACTTTAGTATCATTGCGCATATTGATCATGGTAAATCGACATTGGCCGATCGAATCATACAAAAAACAGGACTGCTGACAGAACGTGAAATGCAGGATCAGGTTCTGGATAATATGGATCTGGAACGAGAAAGAGGCATTACGATCAAAGCACAGGCTGTACGGCTTGTGTACAGAGCCCAAAATGGAGAAGAATATATTTTTAATCTAATTGATACACCAGGACATGTGGACTTTAACTATGAAGTTTCACGAAGCCTAGCTGCCTGTGAAGGGGCTGTTTTAGTCGTAGATGCTGCTCAGGGGGTAGAGGCACAGACGCTGGCTAATGTTTACTTGGCGCTGGAGCATGATCTGGAGATTCTACCTGTAATCAATAAGATCGATCTGCCTGCCGCAGAGCCAGAGCGGGTAAAGCAGGAGATCGAAGATGTGATTGGACTGGAGGCGGGGGATGCACCTCTGATCTCTGCTAAAGCAGGGCTTAACATAGAAGAAGTTTTAGAAAAAATAGTGGAAGTCATTCCGCCGCCGCAGGGAGATCATGAGGCGCCGCTGCAGGCTCTGATCTTTGACTCTCTGTATGATTCATATCGGGGGGTGATCGTTTTTTGCCGGGTTAAAGAGGGGTATATGAAATCCGGCATGAAGGTCCGGATGATGGCTACGAATAAAGAATATGAGATTGTCGAAGTCGGCTATATGGGCGCCGGTACGCTGATTCCAGCACAGGAGCTGTCGGTAGGGGAGGTAGGATACTTTACAGCGAGCATTAAAGAAGTAAGTCACACAAGAGTGGGCGATACGGTCACAAGTGTTGAAAATCCCGCGAAAGAAGCGCTTCCCGGATATAAACAGGTTCAGCCTATGGTTTACTGCGGTCTATATCCGGCAGACGGTGCTAAATATCCCGATCTTCGGGATGCACTGGATAAGCTGCAGCTTAATGATGCGTCGCTCTTTTTTGAGCCGGAAACATCTATAGCGCTTGGCTTTGGTTTTCGGTGCGGTTTTCTGGGTCTTCTTCATATGGAGATCATTCAAGAGCGGCTAGAAAGAGAATTTAATCTTGATTTGGTGACAACAGCGCCAGGGGTTGTTTATAAGGTTCATAAAACAGACGGGGAGCTGATTCTTCTTTCCAATCCCTCCAATATGCCCGATCCCGCCGAGATTAATTATATGGAGGAGCCGATTGTAAAGGCCGAGATCATGGTGCCGACAGAATATATCGGCACGATTATGGATCTGTGTCAGGATCGCCGCGGAGTATATCAGGAGATGGAATACATTGAAGATACAAGAGCAATGCTCACCTATCATTTACCGCTCAACGAGATTATCTATGATTTTTTTGATGCCCTAAAGTCCAGAAGCAGAGGATATGCCTCCTTTGATTATGAATTATTAGGATATGAACGTTCAGAGCTGGTACGTCTGGATATGCTGATTAATCGGGAGATGGTAGATGCGCTATCCTTTATTGTACATGAGAGCAAAGCGTATGAAAGAGGAAGACGGATTGCAGAGAAGCTGAAGGATGAGATTCCGAGGCATCTGTTTGAAATTCCCATTCAGGCCGCCATAGGCGGAAAAGTGATTGCGCGTGAAACTGTTAAAGCGATGCGCAAAGATGTGCTTGCAAAATGCTACGGCGGCGATATCAGTCGTAAGAAAAAACTTCTGGAAAAGCAGAAGGAAGGAAAAAAGAGAATGAGGCAGGTGGGAAATGTCGAGGTGCCACAGGCAGCATTTATGAGTGTATTGAAATTTGATGACCAGAAAAATTGATAAAGAAAAGCTCAGAAACAAGAAGTCTTGTTTCTGAGCTTTTTGCTTAGTCCCATAAATCATCATCTTCCTCTTTGGGATCGTCCTTTGAATCCGGATTGGAAGAAGAAACAGACGAGAGTTCATCTAAAAGAGAAGCTTCTGTCTCAACCTCGGGAGCAAATTTTTCCTCTGATAGCTGCTGCTTTTGTTTTTCAATTCGATATCGGAAGGAATAGATGATCATCAGCAAAACACCTAAGAAAACGAGGCAGATAGAGACGACTACCGAGACCGGTACAGAGGTATTCCAAAGCAAAAGCTGATCCGTGCGCAGGGTTTCGATGAAGGCGCGGCCAAGTCCATAGCCGATTAAATAAGTAAAGGCAACCTGCCCTTTGAATTTACGATGCTTCCAAACCAGAAGCATGATGGCTAAAATCAGCAGACACCAAAGAGATTCATATAAAAAGGTGGGATGTACCTGAATGTAGCGAACGCCGCCAGCCTTAATCGCCTTTTGGGTAAGCTCAGTTGTTGTGTAGGCGGCTGTCTCAACATTAAGCCGCATGGCAAAAAAGGTATCGGTATAGCCGCCGAATGCCTCTTGGTTAAAGAAGTTCCCCCAGCGGCCGATTGCCTGTCCTAAAATTAAGCCCGGCATGGCAGTATCGCAAAGCTGTAAAAGAGAATATTTTTTAATTTTGCAGAAGATGGCGGCAGTGAGAACGGCACCGATAAAACCGCCATATATAGCAAGTCCGCCATTTCTAAGATTGAAAATACTCCAGAGATCGTTTTGGTATTGATCCCAAGAGAAAATGACATAATAAAGTCTGGCGCCAATTAAAGCGAAGATCAGGGCATAAATCAGAAAATCTAAATATAAATCGGGATTCTGATCGGATTTTTTAGCTAACCGCCTGGCCAAAAGAAGTCCGGCAATAACGCCAAGCATAATGATAATGCCGTACCAAGCAATATCAAGGCCAAACAATGAGAAAGCGGTCTTGCTTAAATGAGAAATTTCGATTCCTAAATAAGGAAACCAAATATCGGGCATAATAATCCTCCATTCAAGAAATAACAAGAACTTAAAAAAACTTTAATCTGAAAGTAAGCAAACTTAAAGCCTGCTCCGACAGGAAGAACTTGAAATTTCCATTTTTTATGATACAATGTTACAAGTATACATCAAATAATGAAATATGCCAATAGATTTTTTGTAAACATTCATTTGAAGGATGATCGCAGGCATGGCTGTGCGGCGTACTCTAGGAAAGGGATAAAACATATATGAAACTAGGAATCGTAGGACTTCCCAATGTTGGAAAAAGTACCTTATTTAATTGTTTGACAAAAGCAGGAGCGGCGGCTGCCGCTAATTATCCGTTTTGTACGATTGACCCCAATGTTGGCATGGCGGCTGTGCCGGATGAAAGATTGAATGTACTCACGAAGATGTACCAGTCAGAGAAAACAACACCGGCGATTATTGAATTTGTCGACATTGCCGGACTGGTGCGCGGAGCCAGTAAGGGAGAAGGACTTGGAAACCAGTTTTTATCACATATTCGTGAAGTCGACGCAATTGTGCATGTCGTGCGCTGTTTTGAGGATGACGATATTATTCATGTCGATGGCTCCGTAGATCCGCTGCGGGATATTGAAACAATCAATTTAGAGCTCATTTTCTCTGATCTTGAAATGCTGGAGCGGCGTAAGGCTAAAGTGGCGAAACAGGCAAAGGGAGATAAAAGCTTGCTGCAAGAGCTGAACCTAATTGAAAAGGTGAAGGAAGCGCTGGAGCAGGGAGTCCGCGCTAAAAACATAGAGCTGGAGGAAGAAGAAAAAGCACTTTTAGACAGCTTCCAGCTGCTTAGTGCTAAACCGGTGATTTATGCAGCGAATGTCCTGGAGGATGATCTGGCGGATGACGGCGCTTCTAATGCCAATGTAGAAAAGGTACGCATTCATGCACGGGAGCAGGGCGAAGAGGTATTTGTAGTATGTGCCAAGATCGAGGAAGAGATCTCCTCTCTTGATGAGGAGGAAAAACAGCTCTTTTTAGAAGAACTGGGAATCAGCAGGTCAGGGCTGGATCGGTTGATCGTTGCCAGCTACCGGCTCTTGGGGTTGATTAGCTATCTGACAGCAGGGCCGACAGAAAGCCGTGCATGGACAATTGAGCGGGGGACGCTTGCGCCGCAGGCGGCTGGAAAGATTCATTCAGATTTTGAGCGCGGGTTTATTCGCGCCGAAGTTGTGGCTTATGAGGATCTGATTGCCTGTGGATCCTATACAGCGGCAAAGGAAAAAGGATTGGTGCGTTCAGAAGGAAAGGAATATGAAGTAAAAGACGGAGATGTCGTATTGTTCCGTTTTAATGTTTGATAGTGGAGGAAAACTAAGTTCATGGCAGAGTTGGTTTCTAAAAAAGACAGGGAAGAGATTGAAAAAAGAAGGACGTTTGCAATCATCTCCCATCCGGATGCCGGCAAGACGACACTGACAGAAAAGCTGCTGCTGTATGGAGGCGCTATCGCAGAAGCCGGAATGGTAAAGGGTAAAAAGAATATGCGCCATGCGGTGTCCGACTGGATGGAGATTGAAAAGCAGCGTGGTATTTCGGTGACTTCCTCTGTTATGCAGTTTAGATATGAGGGCTATTGTATCAATATTTTGGATACGCCGGGTCATCAGGATTTCTCAGAGGATACGTATCGGACGCTGATGGCGGCAGATTCGGCCGTGATGGTGATTGACGGCTCCAAAGGCGTTGAGGCGCAGACGAGGAAGCTTTTTAAGGTTTGTCGTATGCGCGGCATCCCGATTTTTACCTTTATCAATAAGATGGACCGGGAGGCAAAGGACAGCTTCGATTTGATGGCAGACATCGAAGGAGAGCTAGGAATTGAAACCTGCCCTGTGAACTGGCCTATTGGATCAGGAAAAGGATTCCAAGGGGTTTATGATAGGCAAAGAGGCGAGCTCATTCAGTTTATGAATGCGGAAGGAGCTGGAAACGGCAATAAGGAAGTGCAGGCGATTCAGCTGAGTCTGGACGATCCGGACCTGAAGGCGCATATTGGAGAAGCCGCATTGGAAAAGCTGCTAGAAGAGCTGGAATTACTGGATGGGGCTGGTCATGAGCTGGATATGGACATGGTGAACCGCGGTGAATTATCACCGGTATTTTTCGGTTCTGCGCTAACCAATTTTGGTGTAGAGCCCTTTTTGAGGGATTTTTTGCAGATGACAACTTCGCCCCTGCCGCGAACCAGTAAGGATGGCGTTGTAGATCCATTTGATTCTCATTTTTCAGGTTTTGTGTTTAAAATCCAGGCCAATATGAATAAAGCCCATCGTGACCGCGTTGCTTTTATGAGAATTTGTTCTGGCACCTTTGAAAAGGGAATGGAAGTCTTTCATGTACAAGAAGGAAAGAAGATCAAAATATCTCAGCCCACGCAGCTGATGGCGCAGGATCGTTCTATTGTGGATAAAGCTTGGGCAGGGGATATTATCAGCGTGTTCGATCCGGGAATCTTTGCCATCGGAGATACACTCTGTGATGCTAGACAGATTGTGGAATATCAGGGAATTCCCACCTTTGCCCCTGAGCATTTTTGCCGCTTGCGGCAGGTGGACACATTAAAGCGCAAGCAATTTATTAAAGGGACAACGCAAATTGCACAGGAAGGTGCTATCCAGATCTTCCAGGAGCCGGGCAAGGGCATGGAGGAGGTCATTGTCGGGGTAGTGGGAACACTGCAGTTTGATGTTTTGAAATATCGGCTCAATCATGAATATAATATCGAGATCCGAATGGAGATGCTGCCTTATGAGCATATTCGCTGGATTGAAAATAAGGAGCTGGATCCGCAGACCTTAACGCTGACATCAGACACTAAGATCGTGCAGGATTTAAAAGGAAATTATTTGCTTTTGTTCGCAAATGAATGGAATATTGACTGGGCCTATCAGCATAATGACGATTTGAAATTATTGGAGTTTAATAAATAATTGAAATGGAGATTACGATGAGCGAAGAA
Source organism: Lachnospiraceae bacterium (assembly GCA_022794035.1). Taxonomy (NCBI): domain Bacteria; kingdom Bacillati; phylum Bacillota; class Clostridia; order Lachnospirales; family Lachnospiraceae; species Lachnospiraceae bacterium. The sequence goes on from JAAWDX010000009.1 coordinate 50,590, forward strand.
ATAAGAAGAGAATTACCGGAAGCAGAAAATTTCATTGAACGTGAAATCAACAGCGATTTGGAAAAGGGGATTAACACAGAGGTCTATACGCGGTTTCCGCCCGAGCCAAACGGATATATGCATATTGGACATATTAAAGCAATCTGTGTGGATTTTGGCACGGCGGAGAAATATGGGGGGAAGTGCAATCTGCGCTTTGATGATACCAATCCTTCTAAAGAAGAAACCGAGTATGTGGAAGGCATTATGGATGATATCCGCTGGATGGGATTTCAGTGGGATAAAATGTTTTATGCTTCCGAATACTATGATCAGCTGTATGAGTTTGCAGTGAGGCTGATTAAAAAGGGTGTGGCATATGTGGATGATCTTTCGCAGGAGGAGATGCGTGAATATCGCGGAACTCTGACAGAGCCAGGCAAGAACAGCCCCTATCGCGACCGCAGCGTGGAGGAAAATCTGGATCTCTTTACGCGTATGAAAAATGGAGAATTTAAAGAAGGCGAGAAGGTTCTGCGGGCTAAAATCGATATGGCATCGCCGAATATCAACATGAGAGATCCGGCGATGTACCGAATTACGTATGCACATCATCATCGGACGGGAAATAAGTGGTGTATTTATCCGATGTATGATTTTGCACATCCGCTTTCTGATGCACTGGAGGGGATTACTTATTCTCTGTGCAGCTTTGAGTTTGAAGATCATCGTCCGCTTTACAACTGGTTTATTGAACAGGTGGGAGGATTTGATCATCCTCCGCGTCAGATTGAATTTTCGCGCATGGAAATTACAAATGTAGTAACCAGTAAGCGAAAGCTGCGGGCGCTTGTGGAAGGCGGGATTGTAGAAGGATGGGATGATCCGCGGATGCCTACGCTGGCAGGCCTGCGTAAGAGAGGCTTTACGCCCAGCTCTATTAAGAACTTTATTACAAGTACGGGAGTTTCTAAATCCCGCGGATCGACAATTGATTATCAGTATTTGGAATACTGTATTCGTGACGATCTGAAGCTGGATAACAAGCGGATTATGGCGGTGCTGGACCCCATCAAGGTAGTGGTGACCAATTATCCGGAGGGGCAGATTGAATATTTTACGGTGGATAATAATCCGGAAAACCCAGAGCTTGGAACGCGCGAGGTTCCTTTTAGCCGTGAGCTTTATATTGAACGCAGTGATTTTATGGAGGAACCGGAGAAAAAGTTTTTCCGGATGTCTCCCGGACGTGAAGTACGCTTGATGGGAGCCTATTTCGTCACCTGTGAAGAAGTGATTAAGGATGCTGACGGAAATGTTACGGAGATTCATTGTGTGTATGATCCGCAGACCAAGGGCGGCAACGCGCCGGATGGACGGAAGGTAAAGGGAACCATTCATTGGGTGAGTGCAGAAAAAGGGGTGCCGGCAACAGTGCGGCTTTATGAGCATCTTTTCCAGTATGATGAAGAGCAGGAGGATTATGTGCCTAATCCAGATTCTATTCAGATTATGGAACAGGCTGTGATTGAGCCCTCTATTTTAGAGGAAGAGCTGGGACAGAGATTTCAGTTTGTCCGTAACGGCTATTTCATTACAGATCCTTCAGATTCTAAGCCGGGACATCTGGTTGTCAATCGAATTGTGGCACTTAAAAGCTCCTATAAGCCGCAGAACGCATAGAAGAGTTGATCGGGAGAAAGGAAGCAGGAAGCTAATGTAACGCTTCGGAATGGAGATGAGTATGAGTCAGGCAGGGAAAATGAGCGGAAAGAAACATGCGCTCAGTCTTGCATTCTTAATCGTTTTGATCATAGGCACCTTTGCGTTTCTGTTAAAAGATATTGGCATAAAGGGATTGATCAAGGCGGTTGAACAGGCGGATACGGGATATATGCTGCTGGCCTTTATGATGCTGCTGCTATATCTGGCTGCAGAAGGAGAGGCGATTCGCTCTATCACAAAATCCTTAGGCTATCCGGTTAAACGGCGGAGAGGCTTTGTGTATGCTTGTACAGATTTTTATTTTAGCGCCATTACGCCCTCAGCCACAGGCGGTCAGCCTGTATGCCTGTATTATATGAGTAAAGATCATATACCGGTGTCGGTTTCTGGGCTAGCGATGCTGCTGCATACCGTTGTGTATAAATTGATTCTCTTGCTATTAGGCATCTGGGCTCTTATGGCAAAATGGTCATTTTTTGCAGAAGGAAACTGGACGGTGAAGCTTTTATTTGTCGTAGGGTTTATTATCAATGTGATTGTGATCATTGTCTGCCTGCTGGCGATGTTTTCTCAGAAAGTGATTCACAAAATTGCGATGGGAATCATTCATTTGGGAGTAAAGCTTCACATGGTTAAAAAACCAGAGGAGACCATTCAGCGGCTTACAAAATCGTTAAAAGAATATGAAACGGGAGCAGAGTACATTCGTTCACACTGGTTTTTAGTAGCTAGGGTTTTAGTGATCACTTTTGTTCAGCGCATTGCTATGTTTTCGATCTCCTATTGGATTTATAAGGCGATGGGAGGACAAAAATATAATTTATATGATATGATGGCATTGCAGACGCTGATTGCTATGGCGATTGATTCCTTGCCCCTTCCTGGAGGAATCGGGGCTACGGAGGGTATATTTACAATGCTGTACCGAGCGATTTACGGAGCCAGTTTGATTCCCGCACTGATTTTGACACGGGGCATTAATTATTATTGCGGGCTGATTGTGAGCAGTACGGCAGTGATCATCACGCAGTCCCGCATTGTAAAGCAAGAAAAAATAAAGCAATTAAAAGAGCAGAAATAAAAAAATCCGGCAGCTAGTGAAGTGATTGGCTGTCGGATTTTCATATATAGATTAAAAAACTTGTATACAGCGAAGCTGTACCTGATCGCGCGCGCCGGTAATCAGGAGCGTTAAATTTTTCGCCTTTACCGGCTTAGATAAACAGCAAATTTTTTTGTGACCAATTGTTGTACCGCGATAGATGACAGTATCGATTCCCTGATCAGTCAAAATACGAAGCTGAAAGCTCTCGGTGCGCTGCCCTTGAGCGATGTCTTCCATCAGCGTTATATAATGAAATTCATACTCGTGTGGGAATTCCAGATGCCACATTGCCTGCGTGTCACTCAGTCTTTCATAGCTGGAAATTGCCAGAGGAGCTAAGTCATGAGAAAAGGCAGTTTGAATTTGAGAGCCGAGCTCCTGCAGGCGCACAACATCCTCTTCTGCAAAAAGCCCTGAAGGCATGGGCGGAATGTTTAAATTAAAGCAGGTATTGCCGCCCACAGTGTGAAGATAGGTCTGAAAAAGGCGGTCCAAAGAATGGGGCTGCTCCTCCGGATGATAAAACCAGCCGGGACGGATCGACATATCAACCTCTGCCGGACAAAATACAAGTCCTTTGGAATACAAAATATTCGATAAGGAGCCAATATCAGGATCCGGATTATACATATGGCGTAAGCTTCCGCTTAAAGGACCGGGGCCGCTTTGGATGGGGCTGCGGTGACAAAGCTCAGAAGGCACCACCGCCCACTCCGCATAGCGTGCGTTGCCGGCTTCATTGCCGCACCAGCGCACATCGGGGCCATAGTCATTGAAAATGACGGCCTGAGGCTGATACTGACGGATAAGAGCGATATAGCGATCAAAATCGTATTCCTGCTTTTTTCCATTAGGGCCTTCGCCGCAGGCATTATCAAACCACACGCAGAAAATATCGCCGTATTGTGTGAGCAGCTCAGTAAGCTGGTTGCAATAATAATCGTTATAAGCGGGGCTGCCGTAAAGCTTTGAGTTCCGGTCCCAAGGAGAAAGATAAAACCCAAATTTTAAGCCGGCACGCCGGCAAGCATCGGAGGCTTCCCTTACGACGTCTTTTTGGCAAGGACTGTTTTTTACACTGTGCTCAGTATAGGCAGAAGGCCAGAGGCAAAAGCCATCATGATGCTTAGCCGTTAAAATGAGTCCCTTCATGCCAGCGCTTTGGATGGCACGTACCCATTGATCACAATCGAGCTCGGTTGGGTTAAAAAGAGCAGGGTCTTCCTGGCCGGTGCCCCATTCTAAGCCAGTGTAGGTGTTAGGACTGAAGTGCACAAAAGCGTAAAATTCAGTATCGAACCAGCGCAGCTGATTTTCAGTGGGGTGTACAGAGGCCGCCTCTTTAAGAAAGGTTTTAAAATCCTGCATACATAATCTCCTAAAGTTTTTATTTTATCTTACTGCAATGGCATAGGGGATGTCAATTGACATTATGAAAAAAGGCGACTATAATCATAAAGACGCATTTTATAAAGGAGTGTAGCGGATGAGAAGTGATTTTATTCCCACGCAGCCGGAGGATCTGGATGGTCCGCTGGATTATATTTTAATAACGGGAGATTCTTACGTGGATCATCCGAGCTTTGGCACGGCGCTGATTGGTCGGTATTTGCAAAAGCTAGGCTATAGCTGCGGAATTATCGCACAGCCTGAGTATCATACCACAGCAGATTTTATGCGCTTAGGGCGTCCTGTGCTAGGATTTATGATTGCCGCAGGCAACATGGACAGTATGGTCAGCAATTATACGGTGTCTAAAAAGCGCCGCCGTCAGGACTATTATGCGCCAAACAAGGAGCCAGGACATAGACCCGATAGAGCGACAATTGTATACTGCAATCGTGTGCGAGAAGCTTTTCCACATGTGCCCATTATTATTGCGGGCGTGGAGGCTAGCCTAAGGCGGTTTGCGCATTATGATTATTGGGAAGATAAGGTGCGTCGTTCTATGCTGGTGGATGCAGGTGCGGATATGCTGATATACGGTATGGCAGAGCGGGCGACAAAGGAAGTATGCGCACGGATGCGGGCAGGAGAGAGGCTTTCTGAGATACGAGGCGTGCCGGGAACCTGTTATATGACGGATGAGCTTCCGGAGCATGTAACGGAGATCGCTTCTTATGAAGAAGTAGCATCAGATAAAAAAATCTATGCAGAGTGCTTTGCAATGCAATATTTAGAGCAGGATCCGATTCGGGGGAAAAGTCTGGGACAGCGTCACGGAGATAAATATGTCATAGTAGAAAAGCCGGCGATGCCGCTAAACCGGCAGGAGCTGGACGAGCTTGCAAAACTGAAATTTATGCGGACATGGCACCCGGATTATGATGAGGTTGGCGGTATTGCAGCAGCTGCAGAGGTCAAATTCTCTATCACGGCCAACCGCGGCTGCTTTGGAGAATGCGCCTTTTGTGCATTGGCTTTTCATCAGGGCAAGATTGTACAGTCACGTTCTGTAGAATCCATCGTGGAGGAGGCCAAAGAGCTGATAAAGCTGCCGGATTTTAAAGGCTATATTCATGATATTGGCGGACCAACGGCTAATTTTATGCGGCCGGCATGCGATAAGCAGCTGACGCAGGGAAGCTGCCGAGGAAAACGGTGCTTATCGCCAAAGCCGTGCCCTAATTTAAAGGTGGATCACAGAGAATATTTACAGGCACTGGAGGCCGTGCGTAAGCTGCCGGGCGTTAAAAAGGTATTTGTGCGTTCAGGCGTGCGCTTTGATTATGCGCTATTGGATCCCTCTGATCGATTTATTTGGGAGCTATGTCGAAATCATGTCAGCGGCCAGCTGCGGGTAGCACCGGAGCATATTGCACCGGCAGTGCTGAATTTGATGGGAAAGCCGGAATGTCAGGTGTTTTCTGCGTTTGAAGACCGGTTTAAACAAGTAAATGAAAAACTGGGCAAGGATCAGTACATGGTTTCATATTTTATGTCCAGTCATCCTGGAAGTACTTTAAAAGAAGCGGTCCTTTTGGCTGAATACATGCGGGATCATCACATCCATCCAGAGCAGGTGCAGGATTTTTACCCAACGCCGGGAACTAGAGCGACAACTATGTATTATACTGGTTATGATCCTATGACAATGAAAAAGGTATATGTACCTAAAACCTATGAAGAGAAGGCTATGCAGCGGGCGCTACTGCAATACCGAAATCCGCAGAACCACGAGCTCGTAAGAAAGGCGCTGCGGATAGCGCACCGAGAGGACCTTATTGGTCTAGGTCCCAAGTGCTTAGTGCCGCCTGACGGCAGGAAAGCAGAAAGAAAAGAAAAAGGGATTCGAGAGGAAAGAAAAGTTAAACATACACCGCGTTATGCGAAGAGAAAGGGAAAACGATGAGCAAATTAGATTTAGTATCGGTTGGGGAGCTGTTAGTTGATTTTACACCGCTGGAGCAGGATGGGTTTCAGTACAATCCGGGCGGAGGCCCTGCCAATATGGTGTGTATGGCGGCAAAACTGGGGATGAAGACAGCCTTTGTCGGACAGGTGGGGGCGGATGCCTTTGGAAAGAAATTGGCGGCGAAGCTTGCAAGCGAAGGGGTAGATGTGTCTGCACTTTCGTTTTCAGAGAAATATCCAACAACGCTGGCATTTGTTCATTGGGCTGAAAATGGAGAACGGAGCTTTAGCTTTTATCGGCATGGAGGCGCCGATACAATGCTCGAGGTCAGCAAAGAGGCGCTGGAGCTGATTCAAGATGCTAGTTATTTATTTATGAGCTCTGTGATGATGGCAGAGGGAAGCTCTAGAGAAAGCTGCTTTCAAATGATGGAGTATGCTAAATCAAAGGGAGTCAGAATTGCCTTTGATCCTAATCTGCGCAGAAATTTGTGGGATTCGGAGGAAGCGGCGAAGGAGCAGATCGTAAGGGCGCTTCCCTATGCGGATGTGGTGAAGGTATCAGAAGAAGAGCTGGAGTTTATTACAGGCTGCCAAGAGCCTGAGCAGGGAATGGTGCGTCTGTTGGACGAATTTCCTACGATTCATCTGGTTTTGGTTACCTTGGGAGAAAAGGGAACGATTGTCGGCCATGCCGGCGGACAGATTGCGATGCCTTCTTATGAAGTAAAGGCCATTGATACCACGGGTGCCGGCGATGCATTTATGGGGGCTTTTTTGTCCTTGCTAATCAGGAGTGGGCAAACGCCGGAGCAGCTGCGGCTGGAGGAGGCGGAGCAGATGGTTCGCTTTGCGAATGGAGCAGGCGCGCTTACTACCACCAAAAGAGGCGGAATTGATGCACAGCCCTCTTTGGAAGAAATTCTTGCAATCTGACAAGGTTTGACTTATAATAGAATGGAAATTTAAGGTTTCTTTTGGGTTCTATTAACTATTTAGGAGGAATTTATCATGTTAGTATCCGCAGCAGAAATGCTCAAAAAGGCTAAAGCAGGTCATTATGCCGTAGGCCAGTTTAACATTAACAACCTAGAGTGGACCAAGATGGTGCTGCAGGCAGCACAGGAGAATCAGTCCCCTGTTATTTTAGGCGTGTCTGAAGGCGCTGGCAAATATATGACTGGTTTTAAGACGGTGGCTGCTATGGTGGCCGCTATGGTGGAGGAAATGGGAATTACGGTTCCGGTGGCTCTTCATCTGGATCATGGCAGCTATGAAGGTGCTAAGAAATGTATTGAAGCTGGTTTTTCTTCCGTTATGTTTGACGGCTCTCACTACGGAATTGAGGAGAATATTCAAAAGACGAAAGAGATCATTGAGCTGGCACATGGTCTTGGCATTTCTGTAGAGGCTGAGGTTGGCGCGATCGGCGGCGAAGAAGACGGCGTTGTAGGCGGCGGCGAAGTGGCGGATCCTGAGGAATGCAAACAGATCGCTGATTTGGGCGTTGATATGCTGGCGGCTGGTATCGGCAATATTCACGGTGTATATCCTGAAAACTGGCAGGGACTTAATTTTGATGTGCTGGCTAAAATTCAGGAGAAGACGGGTACGATGCCGTTGGTGCTGCATGGCGGTACCGGTATTCCGGATGATATGATTAAAAAGGCGATTGATCTGGGCGTATCTAAAATCAATGTCAACACAGAGTGTCAGCTGGTATTTGCCGCTGCGACCCGCGAATATATTGAGGCTGGTAAGGATCAGCAGGGCAAAGGCTTTGATCCGCGTAAGCTGCTGGCGCCTGGTGCAGCTGCGATCAAAGAAAAGGTAACGGAGAAGATGCAGCTGTTCGGGTCTGTTGGCAAGGCTTGAGCGAAGGTTTCAAAATAGGAGGGCTGGTGCTTTATTGGCTGGGCATTAACTTAATTGCATTTTTGCAGTTTGGGGCTGATAAACGGCGGGCCCGAAAGGGAAAATGGCGTATCTCTGAGAGAATGCTCTTTTTTACGGCTATGCTGGGCGGCAGTGCCGGCAGCATATTAGGCATGAGGCATTTTCATCATAAAACGCTTCACCGAAAGTTTGCAATTGGCCTTCCTGTTTTATTGCTGTTTCAGAGTATTCTGATGATTTGCATAGGGTATGCACTGTTTTAGCATATAAATGAAAATCCCTGAATAAATTCAATCTTTGGATTTATTCAGGGATTGCTTTTAAATGGGGGATCAGGGTTAAAGCAGAAAGTGATTCTCTGCAGGCGCTTCTTCTGAATCTGTGGGGATATCTTCTTCGTCTTTGCGTTGTTTCCAGCGTAAAAAAAGAATGTATTGATTGACGAGGGCTCTATGTTCGCTGTCCATGGATTTCATATAGCAGAAGCGGCTGGGGCAGGAGCTTTCCTGTCTCACAGGATTATCGAGAAGATAATCTAAAGAAACCTGAAAGGCTTTAGCGATGGCTACCAAAATTTGCTGATTTTTAGGAAAACGGTCATCTGTTTCATAATAGCCGACAACACGGGCCGAAACATGGATCATGCGCCCAAGCTGCTCCTGGGAGAGGCCTGCTTCCTGCCTCAGGGTACGAAGTCGTTCGCCAAAGGTCATGTTGAGGATCTCCTTTCTTTGCGTACAGAAAAGCCGAATTTTCCAAGATCCCTGCCCAGTGTCATATAAGTACCGTGGGAATAGGCGATTAAATCCGCTTTTTCTAGGTGAAATTTTCCGTTGGCATCCATCAGGTCCTGCGCAACGCGTACAGCGGTGATTTCAGCTAAAAACATATCGTGGGAGCCAAGAGGAAGTATGCGGCTTACTTTGCATTCTAAGTTAACAGGGCTTTCGGCAATGAGAGGAGCGCAGACGGTTTCGGCTTTCTGAGCAGTGAGTCCAAAGCGATTGAATTTATGGACGTCAGCACCGGATAGAACGCCGCAGGAATCTGTGATGCGGCATAGCGCCTGTGTAGTAAGATTGATGACAAATTCGCCGGTTTCCTTAATGATATGATGAGAATACCGATTGGGACGAATGGAAACATAGGTCATAGCAGGATCAGAGCAGACTGTGCCGGTCCAGGCCACAGTAATGATGTTGCACTGATCTTCGTCGCCTGGATTTTCATAGGAGCCGCAGGATACCATGACGGCAGGAAGCGGATAGAGCATATTACCAGGTTTCCAAGTGAGTTTCTTCATATAAATCTCCTTTCGCGCTCATGGGGACTGATTGCTGCGCGGAGTACATTTTGATATATGCTATTATAGCAAAAAAAGAGGGGAAAGGCTAGAGAAATTCAAAAAAACTGCTTGCAATGTGAAAATGCCTATGCTATAATAAATCCTGTGCATTTTGGTCGGTAATCAAACTGTACGAATAATCCATGAAAGAGGTGAATCCCGGATGAAGCAAGGAATTCATCCTGAATATTTTCAGGCTAAAGTAAAGTGCCATTGCGGTAATGAGTTCACAGTCGGCTCTACGGTAGAAGAGATCACAGTAGAAATTTGTTCTAAGTGCCATCCTTTCTATACCGGTACGCAGAAGGCTATTGCTGCTCGCGGTCGTGTAGAGAAGTTTAACCGCAAGTACAATATGAATAACAATTAAGCTCCGGCAGGGATCGGATGCTGACTGTTTCCGCAGAGCGGAATGGTTTTATATGAAGGGAAATATAACCGGTCGGAGCAATGCTTCGGCCGGTTATTTACTTAAATAAAAGTTAAAAATGGAGTGACACATGAAAAAATCAGGTGAGAAAAAGGAAGCAAGGCCTTCTATAGGCGGCCAGGCGGTGATGGAAGGCGTCATGATGAATGGCCGTCTGCATTATTCTGTTTCTGTACGAAAGCCAAATGGCGAGATTCAGACGGAGCTCTTTGATAACCAATCTGTCACAGAGAAGCATGCCATTTTGTCAGTGCCAGTGGTTAGGGGCGTGATTCGCTTTGCAGAGTCTTTGATCATTGGCATGAAAACGCTGAATTATTCTGCAGAATTTTTTATGGAAGAGGAATCAGAGGAGAAGAAAAAAGAGCGGAGCCATTTCTGGCAGACCTATGGGGATCGGATTCTGATGGCGGGCAGCATGATTTTGGCTGTTGTGCTGTGCCTTGGCATCTTTGTAGCCCTGCCTGTGGGGGCCTCCAGGCTTTTATATACGTATGTGACTCATAATGTGTACTGGATGGGGCTTACAGAGGGAATTCTTCGTATGCTGCTTTTTTTACTATATTTGTTTTTAGTGTCTAAGGTCAAGGATATTGCCAGAACATTTGAATATCATGGGGCAGAGCATAAAACGATTAATTGCTTGGAGGCAGGAGAGAGTCTCACGCCGGAGCATGTAAAAAAGTACAGCCGCTTTAACAAGCGGTGCGGCACCAGTTTTTTGTTTATTATTATGCTGATCAGTATTTTGTTTTTTTCGTTTATACAGGTGACAGATCCCTTGCTTCGCTTTGCGCTTCATTTATTGTTGATTCCTGTTATTGCAGGAGTATCCTATGAGGTTTTAAAGTTTTCGGCTAAGTCAGAGTCTAGGCTGATCAATATCTTGGTGGCACCAGGACTTTTGATCCAGCGAATCACTACCAAGGAGCCGGATGAAGAGCAGATTGAAGTTGCCATTGCTTCTGTGAAAAAGGTGTTGGAGGCGGAATATCCGGACATGAAATCATGATCTGGCGGTGCTTGCTTCAGCAGGGGAAGCAGATTTTAACAGGAGATGAGGCCGCTTGGGAGGCATGGCTCCTTTTTGCGGAGGTTTTTCAAACCACACGAGCGGAGTTTTTGCTAAAGGAAGAGACAGAGGTGACAGGGCAGCAGGAGAGAGCGTATCGGCAGCTGCTGCAAAGGAGAAGAGAAGGGGAGCCGGTGGCCTATATCCTGCGAAGCTGGGAGTTTATGGGCCTTGCGTTTAAGGTGACGCCAGAGGTTCTCATCCCGCGGCCGGATACGGAGACACTTGTAGAGGCAGCGCTGGAATGGGCGCCTTTAGAGGCTGACATTCTGGATCTATGCACGGGGAGCGGATGTATTGCTATAAGTCTGGCGCATTATTTGCCTCAGGCTCATGTGGAAGCGACGGATTTGTCTGCAGCGGCGCTGGAGATAGCCGTCTGGAATGCGAAGGAAAATGGCGTGCGTGTAAGCTTTTGGCAGGGCGATCTGTGGGAGGCACTGCCGGCTGGCCGGCAATATGACCTGATTACGGCAAATCCGCCGTATATTGATGCCGATCAGTATGAGAGGCTGGACCGGGAGGTGCGGGAATTTGAACCTAAGATGGCGCTGCACGGAGGAGAGGATGGTCTGGCGTTTTACCGGAGACTGGCGAAGCAAACGGGCTTTTTTTTGAAGAAGGGCGGCAGAGCCTATTGGGAGATTGGCTATGATCAGGGAAAGGCTGTAGCGGATATTGTGAAAGGGCAAGGGCTTAGGCTGATCGAAGTGCGTAAGGATTTGGCCGGACATGACCGAGTGGTGATTGTAGAGAAGGAGGTGGCATATGTTTGATAGATTAGAAGAGCTGGTGAATCGATATGAGGAGCTGGGCATTCGGCTGAATGAGCCGAGTATTATCGGAGATCAGGGACTCTGGCAGAAAATTATGAAAGAGCATGCTGGATTGATGCCTCTGGTGGAGACCTATCAGCGGTATAAAGCGGTGAAGCAAAATGAAGAAGAGGCCAGAATGCTGTTGGAGGAGGAAAAAGAGGAGGAGCTGAGGCAGCTGGCCAAGGAGGAGTTGGCGCAGGCTAAAGAAGAATTGGCTGAGCTTGAGACGAGGCTGAAGGTCTTGCTGCTGCCCAAAGATCCTAATGATGAAAAGAATGTATTTGTGGAGATTCGCAGCGGTGCGGGTGGAGATGAAGCGGCCTTGTTTGCTTCAGAGCTGTACCGGATGTACGGACGGTATGCGGAGCGCAGGGGATGGAAGACAGAGCTGGCCAGCTTGAATGAAAACGGATTGGGGGGCTTTAAAGAGGTTGTCTTTATGGTACAGGGCGCAGGCGCTTTTTCAAGGCTCAAATATGAAAGCGGAGTGCATAGAGTGCAGCGGGTACCGGCTACGGAATCGGGAGGAAGGATTCATACGTCTACGGTAACGGTAGCGGTGCTGCCGGAAGCGGAGGAGGTGGATGTGGACATCAATCCTAATGATATCCGCATTGATGTTTTTCGCTCTTCCGGTAATGGAGGACAGTGCGTCAATACAACGGATTCAGCTGTTAGGATTACTCATTATCCTACCGGAATCGTGGTCAGCTGTCAGGATGAAAAAAGCCAGCTGAAAAATAAGGATAAGGCGATGAAGGTGCTGCGTGCCAGGCTGTATGAACGGGAGCTGGCGAAGCAACAGGCAGAGATATCGGCAGATCGCCGCAGTCAGGTAGGGACGGGGGATCGGAGCGAAAAGATCCGGACGTATAATTTTCCGCAGACACGCGTCACAGATCACAGGATTAAGCTGACAACGCATCGGATCAGCGAGATTATGGACGGAGATCTGGATGAGCTGATTGATGGATTGATCACAGCAGATCAAACGGCTAAGCTAGCTAAAATGAATGAAGAATAATAAAATTAAAAATGTTTTATGGTAAACATGGCCAGGCTTTTAAATGAAAAATTAAAAGTTTGGCCATGTTCTGCATAAAAATCTCTTTTCAAATGGAAAGATTTGTGGTAAAATCGTACAAAACGGAAAAGGAGTAACTTTTCAAATCGAATAAGGAGGAACGACACATGGAAGTATATTCTGCGGAGAATATCCGCAATATCGTATTATTGGGACATGGAGGGGTCGGTAAGACGACGATTGCCGAACAGATGGCATATATTTCTAAAGCGATTGCAAGACCGGGTAAAATAGCAGATAAAAATACTATCAGTGATTTTGATCCTGAAGAAACGAAACGAGGCTTTTCAATTAATACGTCTGTACTGCCGATTGAATGGAGCAGCAGCTTTATTAAACATAAAATTAATGTGTTGGATACGCCTGGCTATTTTGATTTTGCAGGGGAAGTGGATGAGGCGATTCGGGCCGCCGGAGGCGCTGTGATTGTAGTATCGGCAAAAGCAGGCGTACAGGTAGGAACGGAGATTGCGTGGGAAAAGGCCGAAAAGAAGGGCCTGCCGCGTATGATTTTTGTAAATGGTATGGATGAAGCAGAGGCTGATTTGGTGAAGGTACTGGAAGAATTAAAAGAAAAATTCGGCAAGGTTATTGCACCTTTTCAGGTACCTTTTAAAGAGGATGGAAAATTTGCCGGCTTTGTGAATGTTCCTAAGATGGAAGGGCGGCGTTTCTCTGGTAACCGTGTAGAGGATTGTCCGATTCCGGAAGGCATGGAGGAAGAAGTTGAGCCAGTTCGCCAGATGATCCTGGAGGCAGTGGCCGCAACGGATGATGCACTTATGGAGCGTTTCTTCAATGAGGAAGAGTTTACGCAAGAGGAGATTTTGACAGCGCTGCGAAATGGTATTGTAGCTGGGGAAATTGTGCCCGTATTATGCGGGTCAGCCGCTAATGGGACGGGTATCGGTGTATTGATGAGCTCGATATGCAGCTATCTGCCCAATCCGGTTATGGCACATGCGACCAATGAGGCACTGGATCCCAATGGGAATTTAATTGAGGTGCCCTGCCAGCCGGCTGGCAATTTCTCGGGTATTGTATTTAAAACAAGTGTGGATCCGTATCTGGGAAAGATCAATTATTTTAAGGTTTTGTCCGGAACGCTGCGTAAGGATGAGACGATTGTGAATGTGAATAAAGAGGCCGAAGCCCGCATCAGCCGTCTGTATGTGATGCGCGGAAAGGAACAGATCGAAGTGCCGGAGCTGCGCGCTGGAGATATCGGAGCGCTTAGTAAGCTTACGGTAACAGCGACGGGCGATACGCTGGCTTCTAAAGGTTTTAATGTAAAATATCCGGGCGTTGATTTTAGTGAATCCCTGCTTTGCATGGCCATTCAGCCTAAAAATAAAGGCGATGAGGACAAGGTAAGCAGCAGCTTAACTAAGATCATGGAAGAAGATCCGACAATTCGTACAGAGATCGACAGTGAGCTAAAACAGCAGCTTATCTATGGGGCTGGAGATCAACATTTGGATGTCATTGTCAATAAGCTGAAAAATAAGTTTAAGGTAGAGGTGGAGCTTACCAAGCCAAAGGTTTCTTATCGTGAAACAATCAAAGGCAGGGCTGAGGTGAGAGGAAAATATAAAAAGCAATCCGGCGGACATGGACAGTACGGGGATGTGCTGATGGTTTTCGAACCCTCCGGCGATGTGACAATGCCTTATGTATTTGAAGAAAAGATTTTTGGCGGCTCTGTGCCGAAAAATTATTTCCCGGCTGTGGAAAAAGGGATTCAGGAATGCGTAAAGAGCGGTGTTTTAGCTGGCTATCCTATGGTAGGCATCAAGGCGACGCTGATTGATGGCTCTTATCATCCGGTAGATTCTTCGGAGATGGCCTTTAAAATGGCAACCTCCACTGCCTTTAAAGAGGGAATACCGCAGGCAAAGCCTGTTATTCTGGAGCCTATTGCATCGGTTCATATTTTGGTGGATGAGGCCTATATGGGTGATATTATGGGCGATATGACAAAGAGGCGCGGTCGCGTGCTAGGCATGGAGCATCAGGGGAATAAGCAGCTTATTGAAGCAGAGGTTCCTATGGCGGAAATGTTTACGTATCCGACGGAGCTTCGTTCTATGACACAGGGGCGCGGTTCTTATACATTGGAATTTGCCCGTTATGAAGAAGCCAGTCATGATGTAATGCAGAAGATTATTGCAGAAAGTCAGATATCACAGGCATAAAATAGTATAAAATTTATTAGAAAACTATTCTGTATAAATAAATTTAAAGGATTCGCATACGCTACAATCAGCCGGAGTTTGATTCGGCTGATTGTTTTTTTGTTTTAAATAGGGAGTAAAGGAAATTTTACAAAATTGCAACATTATACGGTTGCTTTTTTATAATGTGATCGGTATAATGTTATGTGTTTTAAAGATAATCCAGTGATTTTTGAATATAAATAGAGAGAAAAACAGCATAGTCTGAGAGTAAGATGAGGTGACAAGGTGGAGCAGGAAAGAAGAAATCAAAAGCATCGTACGGGGTCAGGTACAGCGAATGGAAAGAAACGGCCGCCGGTTCGGTATGACGAAAATGGCCGGCCGATCGTGCCTAAAAAACGGCCAGTCCGTTATGATGAGAATGGCCGGCCGATTGTACCGAAAAAGCGACCGGTTCGATATGATGAAAATGGAAGACCGATTCGTCCTAAGCAGCCGCAAAGCAGACAGCCGCAGCCAAAGCGGTATGAGAAGTATGAACAGGCGGATGCCCCAGCTTTTGATCGCCATGCATATGCGCAAAAAAAAGCGAAGGATGCAGAGAAGCGCAGAGAGCAGAAAAAAAATAAATGGAGCGCGCGTATCGGAGCCTGTGTGATCGTGTTTCAGGCTTTAATATCGATTATATTTTTTGTACTATTAAACCTTTTGGATATGCTGCCGATGCGGTATATTGTGGTCATTGGCATTATTTTGCTTGTGCTGTGGGGATTTACATTTGTATCGCAAAAGGCGAGAGCCGGGCAAAAGGTCGGAAGAGTGTATGCTATACTTTTGACACTGGTTCTTTGCTTAGGCAGTGTTTATATCTGGAAAGCGTATGACGTCATGGGCAATCTGACGGCAGGTCAGGTCACGAAGCTTAGCGATGTGTCAGTGATTGTAATGCAGGATAGCGCGGCACAAAGCTTAGAAGATTTACGTGGCAAACGTTTTGGAATTCAGAAAACCATAGACCGTGAAAATACAGATCTGACTTTGAGTACCTTACAGGAACGCTTTAATGAAAAGGTAACAACAACGGAGTATGAAAGCCTTAAATCTCAGATCCAAGCGCTTTACAGCGGTAAAATAGACGCCATTATCATTAACGAGGTCTATCGTTCGTTGATCCGAGAAGATTTTGAAAAATTTGACACGGAGACAAGAGTCGTTGATGCATTCACTTATAAAAAAGAAGCAAAGGAGAATTCTAAGGCTGATATTAAAGTAGATACCGAGCCGTTTAATGTATATCTGTCAGGAAATGATGAATGGGGCGCAGTTTCGTTAGATAATGGCCGTACGGATGTAAACATTATTGCAACAGTCAATCCGGCAACAAAACAGATTCTGCTCACCACAACGCCGCGGGATTACTATATAGAATTGCCGTTTTATGACGGCTGCAAGGATAAGCTGACGCATGCCGGGTTGTATGGAATTGATACCTCGATGGAGACATTGGAAAATCTGTATGATATTAAGATTGATTATTATGTGCGGATTAATTTCAGCGGGTTCCAGAATATTGTTGATGCACTTGGCGGTGTGAATGTATATTCAGAATATGCCTTTGAGGCCAGCGACGGAAGTGTTTCCTTTGATAAAGGCTATAATTATCTGGGAGGTTATGACGCGCTGCTGTTTGTGCGGGAGCGCTATGCATTTAGCAATGGAGACGTACAGCGCGGAAGAAATCAAATGGCTATGATTAAGGCCTTGACGCAAAAAATATTCTCCCCCTCTATTTTGACTAATTATATGAGTCTGATGAATAGCCTTTCCAGCTGTTTTATCACAGATATGCCAAGCAATAAAATTGGAGATCTGGTAAAAATGCAGCTGAATGATGGGGCAGAGTGGAATATTGTGTCAAATAGTGTGCTGGGGTATGCGAACATGCGTCCCACTTATTCCGGAGGCAGTGAGCGGCTGTCCGTTCTCGATCCGGATGAGGAGGATCTGGAGGCAGCGCGGGAGCTGATTCGCAAATGCATGAATGGCGAGACGATCAGGGCTCCCTATAAGGATTATTCATTAAAGGTTAATGATCATTACGACCCCGATAGTTATACAGGCGGAAATACAGGAACGAGCAGCTATGCAAGCAGCAGCAATATTGATCTCGATTCTAGCTTCATCAATCAAGACAGCAGTTTGAGTGATTCCGATGTGAGCGAGGATCTTTCATCAGATCCGGAATATAGTGACAGCTCGGAATGGACAGAAAGCTCTGAGCCAGGAGAAGGCGAAGGATCTTATGAAGAGCCGCCGGTTGAAAGTGATCAAAGCTCAGAGGAGACAGATAATACGGGTGAAGTGACGGAATAGCATGATCGAGAGACTAAAAATAAAATAGAGCATTTTAAAGGAGTAAATCTCATAAGCTGTTAAAAGATCAATCAGGAGCAGCATTATGTGGTTTACTCTTTTGTTACAGGTACTTTTTCATGCCCGATATGAAGCTGGAGGCGGTTCATTTGCTAAGCCAATGTCACTTAAAGAAGAACAGGAGGCATTAAGACGTCTGGGAGAAGGAGATATGGCGGCAAGAGAAGAATTGATTGAACGGAATATGCGTTTAGTGGCGCATGTGGCCAGAAAATATACGTCAACCGTTACCAGCTGGGAATCTGACGACTTAATTTCGGTCGGTGCCATTGGGCTCATCAAAGGGATTGACACATATGATTTAGAAAAAAAAGCAAAGCTTAGCACATATCTTGCCAGATGTATAGAAAATGAGATATTGATGCTGCTGCGCTCAGATAAAAAGAAAAAGCAGGACATTTCGTTGCAGGAGCCGATAGGGCAGGACAAAGAAGGCAATACGATTTCATGGGACGATGTACTGGTATATGAAGAGGGATGCGTAACGGATCAGGTGGATTTGGCATTAGATAAAAAAGAGCTTCAAAAGGTCATGGAATCAGAATTGACAGAAAGAGAAAGGTATGTGCTGTGCCTTCGATATGGGCTGAATGGGCGGCAAGAAGAAACGCAGCGACAGGTTGCAAAAAGAATGGGAATTAGCAGAAGCTATGTTTCCCGCATAGAAAAAAAGGCGCTCGAGAAGCTGCAACATAAAATGGCGCGGCCTCTGTGAGCGCTGAAGAAGAAAAAATCAGAAAGATTTACTTTTTGGCAGATTTGTCAGCCCATTGGCTATTGATTTTTAAAATGCTGCGAGGAAGCGCGTCTTTAGCATTTTTCCAGGGCTGTTCTTTATAGCGGTAGTCAAATTTTAACGTGAACCATTCCAAATCGTCTTCCACCCGTTTTAAGTTTTCTGTCTGAAGGGAGGAGATCAGCTGACGAAATTCGAGAAGATGATCGCCCTTCAGATGCTGAGCAGAAAGCTCATAAAGCTGTATAAAATGCTGAAAACAAAATCCTTTACAGCTTTTTACGATCTCGCGAAATTCGGCATCCCGTTTCCAGAGCATAAAGAAGGCAGTGATATATCGATTAAATACTTCTTCTACCCGTTCACATACGTAGCAGCTATGCAGCAAATGCTCATAATGCTGCCATAAAGGAGAAGCTTCCGCTGTTTTTTTACCAAACCGCTTTTTAGGAGAAGCTGATTCTTTTAAAAGATGATCAATGGTTTCATGCTGCGCTTTCATATGAGAGTGCAGCATGAGTGCCAGACCCAGTGCATTTCCTTCTGTATATAGTCTTTGCATATGTTGCGGACAAAATCCTTTATCATTGGTTTCGCCGCGCACATCCTCTTCCATATACGAAGGGCTTAGCACATAGCCAATCGTATTATCTTCCAAGGTGCGCTTCATGGCGCAAAAAGGACATTCGCAATCCTCTTTAAATCCATCCATAACAGGAATTGTATAAATTTCTTCTTTCATAGAAACCTCCCGAATGATTGCTCAAAACACTAGTTTTTATTATGAAGGCTTTCATAAAAAAAGTCAATTAGAACTTGCAAACAACCTGCAATTGTCTTATAATAGTTCTAGTTTACGGAACATGGAAACCGTATGGAGTAATAAGTGATTCTATCAATAGAAGGGGGACAAGTGTCCATGAGTACATTTTTAGAAAATGTGAAAGCGAGAGCTAAAGCAGACAAAAAAACGATTGTGCTTCCGGAGTCAATGGATCGGCGTACTTTTGAGGCTGCTGCCGTTGTTTTAAAAGAAGGAATTGCCAATCTGGTTATTATCGGAAATTCAGAAGAGGTAGAGGCCAACAGCAAGGGACTGGATATTGCAGGCGCTACCATTATTGATCCGGCTACTTATGAAAAGACGCAGCAATATATTGATATGCTGGTGGAGCTTAGAAAAGCAAAAGGAATGACAGAAGAGATGGCACGTGATCTTTTGCTGCATGAATATATGTATTTTGCCTGTATGATGGTAAAAGCAGGCGATGCAGACGGTGTAGTTTCCGGCGCCTGCCATTCGACAGCCAATACATTAAAGCCCTCTCTGCAGATTATTAAGACAGCACCGGGAACCAAGCTGGTTTCCTCCTTCTTTATTATGGTTGTTCCCAACTGCGAGCTGGGAGCTAATGGAATTTTTGTGTTCAGCGATTGCGGATTGGTGCAGAATCCGAATCCGGAGGAGCTTGCTGCAATTGGAGCTTCTTCTGCAGAATCCTTCAAAATGCTTGTGCAGGAAGAGCCCAAAGTGGCGATGCTTTCTCATTCAACTAAGGGCAGCGCTAAGCATGCAGATGTGGATAAGGTTGTAGAAGCGACTCGGATTGCCAAAGAGCAGAATCCGGATTTGAAGCTTGACGGAGAAATGCAGCTGGATGCTGCTATTGTTGAAAGCGTAGGCTCTTCCAAGGCACCCGATAGCGAGGTGGCTGGACATGCAAACGTACTGGTATTTCCTGATCTGGATGCAGGCAATATTGGATATAAGCTGGTACAGCGTCTGGCAAAGGCTGAGGCATATGGTCCTATTACTCAAGGGATTGCAGCACCGATCAATGATCTTTCTCGCGGATGCTCTGCAGAGGATATTGTAGGCGTAGTAGCCATTACAGCCGTACAGGCGCAGAATCAATAAGCATAAGAGGAGATAGAAGAAATGGCAAAGGTATTAGTCATTAATTGCGGAAGCTCATCCTTGAAGTATCAGCTCATTGATATGGAAAATGAAAGTGTACTGGCGAAAGGATTGTGCGAGCGCATCGGGATTGAAGGCTCCAAATTGACTCATAAGCCCACCGGAAAGGCGGTATATGAGGAAGAGAGCGAAATGAAAGATCATCAGGTTGCCGTGGAGAAGGTACTGAGCGCTCTGCAGCATCCGGAATACGGTGTTATCAAAAGCGTAGACGAGATTTCAGCAATTGGTCATCGCGTACTGCATGGCGGAACGATCTATAGTGATTCTATTGTTGTGGACGAGGATGTAAAGCGGGTTATCCGGGAATGCTTTGATTTGGGACCGCTGCATAATCCGGCTAATTTGATCGGTATCGAAGCGTGTGAAGCAGCAATGCCGGGCAAACCCAATGTAGCTGTATTTGATACGGCCTTTGGTATGTCTATGCCCGAAAAAGCCTACACCTATGCTATTCCGCATGAATATTATGAGAAATACGGGATCCGCCGTTATGGCTTCCATGGAACGAGTCATAAGTTTGTATCAGGAGAAGCACTTAAGTTTGCGGGATTGGATCCTGAAAAGGGAAAAGTGATTGTATGTCATCTGGGAAATGGATCAAGCGTTTCAGCCTCGATCGGCGGAAAATGCGTAGATACTAGCATGGGACTTACACCGCTGGAAGGTCTGATCATGGGAACCAGAAGCGGCGATTTGGATCCGGCAGTCGTACAGTTTATCTGCAACAAAGAAGGCATTGATGTGAATGAGATGCTTACGATTTTAAATAAAAAATCCGGTTTCCTAGGAATGACGAATGGCTTATCAAGTGATAACCGGGATATTACGCAAGCTGCTAAAGAAGGCAATCATTTGGCTCAGGTAGCAGTGGAAGCGACAAGATATCGTGTGGCGAAATATATCGGGGCTTATGCAGCGGCTATGAATGGTGTAGATGCGATTGTATTTACAGCAGGCATTGGCGAAAACGATTGGGAAGCCAGAGCCGGCATTTGTGAATATTTAGGATATCTAGGCGTAGAGCTGGATGAAGAAGCGAAAAAGGTAAGGGGCGAACGTATCGTTATGTCTACTCCCAATTCTAAAGTAAAGGTTCTTCTGATTCCGACCAATGAAGAGCTGGCTATTGCCAGAGAGACAAAGGAAATTGTAGGCTGTTAAATCATTAAATTTTTAGCTGCCAATAGTTGACAAAGGCCTTATGGACGTGTATAATAGGCAAAGTGACGAAAAGGAGGGTGGGCTATGTTATCGTTTCAGGTGCGGAACCTGTTACTAGATCCCAGCCTGCAGATTCCGGTGGATGCTGTATGGAAGCAAGAGAGTATTGCGGCGGCCGGCGAGGAAATCAAGTGTTTGGAGCCATGGAGGATTCAAGGACAGATTTCTAATGTTGGCGGAGCTGTTTTAGAGTTTTCTGGAACGGTAGATACTCAGATTGCGATGGCATGTGACCGTTGTATGAAGCCGGTGACGGTACCACTTCATATCGTCATAGAGCAGCGTTTTGCGAAAGACCAAGCTTCCGATGCGTCTGATCAGGAGGAGTGGGATATTCTTCCTATTGAGAATGATCGTATTGATTTGGATGAGACAATTCTTCATGAGGTGCAGCTTGGTGTTCCTATGAAGGTGTTGTGTAAAGAAGAGTGCAAAGGGCTGTGTCCAATTTGTGGGCAGGACCTAAACGAGGGCCAGTGTGATTGTGAAGATGAGAGCGGTGATCCCCGTTGGGAAGCGTTGAAAGGTCTATTTTCTGAATAGACGGGCACTAAGCCCAAGGATCATAATAATAGGAGGTGTAACCAATGGGTGCTATTGGACCGAAGAACAAAACTTCTAAGGCTCGTCGCGATAAGAGAAGAGCTAATTGGAAGTTATCTGTTCCCAGTTTAGCAAAATGCAGCAAGTGTGGCGCATTAATTATGCCTCATCGCATTTGTAAAGAATGTGGGACATATAATAAAAGACAGGTTATCCAAGTCGAAGAAGACTAAGCAGTTTTCAAAAAGGAATCATTATTTAATGATTCCTTTTTCATTTCATTCATGAAGGAATGGGGAGCTTGAAAGTGAGTTTGGAAAAAGTAAATTTTAAAGATTTTTTTAATTTCAAAAGCCTTTTTTTTATTGCATTGGGAAATATCATTTATGCGCTTGGCGTCATTTTCTTTATTTTGCCTAATGGCTTGATCACAGGCGGGACAACGGGCTTGGGATTATTTGTGCATCATCAATTTGGTATTTCAATTTCGGCTTTCGTAGCCGTTTTTAATATCACCATGTTCGTGCTGGGATTTTTCTTTCTGGGAGCTAATTTTGCGCTTTCTACTTTGCTCAGTACGGTTTTATATCCCCTCTTATTATCCGTATTTGAAACTGTGCTGGCCGGAACCGGAAAGATGACAGATGATCCGCTCTTAGCAGTGATTATGGCAGGCTTGATGATTGGTCTGGGGCTGGGTATGGTAATTAAAGTAGGTGCCTCTACGGGCGGAATGGATATTCCTCCGCTGATATTAAATAAAAAGTTAAAAATACCGGTTTCGGTCGGACTTTATTTCTTTGATTTTGCCGTACTGCTTACGCAGATTTTATTTTCTGACAGAGAAAATGTACTATATGGCATTCTGTTAGTTTTCATCTATACCGTTGTACTTGATAAAGTGCTCCTGATGGGAGAAAAACAAATGCAGGTGAAAATCATCAGCGAGAGATATCAGGAGATCAATGCGGCAATTTTAAAACAGCTCAACCGAGGAAGTACGCTTCTAGAAGCAGAAACTGGCTATACCAAAAAGGAAAGCTATGTGGTGCTCTCTGTGGTATCCAAGCGTGAATTAAATCAGCTGCAAAAAATCGTAAATGAATTAGATGAAACAGCATTTATGATTGTCAATCAGGTCAATGAAGTGCGCGGGAGGGGCTTTTCTTTGGAAAAGCAATATAAATAGTGCTGAATTTGACCATCACCTTACGTGAGGATATCAAAATTCCCTTATATGAACAGCTTTACAGAGCCATTGTAGAGCAGATTCAAAACGGCCTTCTAACCGCCAATGAAAAGCTGCCCTCCAAACGATTTCTCTGTCAGCAGCTTGAGGTGAGCCACAGCACCGTCGAAACAGCATATGGTCTTTTATGCGCCGAGGGATATATCGAGGCCATTCCGCGAGTAGGCTATCGAGTTTTGCCGATCCTTCCGCTCAAACGTCTTGGAGCTCTGCAGATGGAAAGCATAAAAAATGAGCGTTTTCCGGCAGGGCCGGAACTGCTCACGTTTTCGACAGGAGCGGTGGATACTGAGATTTTTCCTTATGCATCTTGGGCTAAGATTTACAAAGAGGTTATTTATCAGAGTCCGGAGCTGCTGGAAAAAGGAGAGGCGCAGGGAGATCTGGTTTTTCGGGAAACGCTACAGCATTTTCTGCAGGAATATCGGGGAGTCAAGTGTACGCCGGATCAGATTGTAGTAGGGGCAGGGATGGAATATCTGCTGGATTTGGTTTTGAAGCTTTTTTCTGACGAGAGCCGAGTTGCGATTGAAGATCCGGGATATCGGACATTCTATCGCTTGGCAAGGGATCAGGGGAAAAGGGCGGTGCCCATTGTGCTGGATGAGCAGGGGATGCAAATGGAGCCGCTCTATGCGTCTGGAGCCAGGCTGGCCTATGTAACGCCCTCGCATCAATTTCCAATGGGAATCATGATGCCGGCACGGCGGCGCAGTGAGCTGCTGGAATGGGCAAATCGATGCGATGGATATATCATAGAGGATGATTATGACAGCGAGTTTCGGTATCGTTCGCGTCCGATCCCGGCTATGCAGGGGATGGACCCAAATGGAAGAGTGATCTATATAGGAACATTCAGCAGGAGCATAGCGCCCTCGATCAGAGCCGCCTATCTAGTGCTGCCGAAGCCGCTTCTTAAGGTGTTTCGCGATCGGTTTGGCAGTCAGGCATCGACAATTTCCAGATTTGAGCAGCATGCGCTGGAACGATTCATCCGGCAGGGAATGTATGGGCGGCATTTGCGACGCTCTACGAATCTTTATAAAAAGCGTTTGCAGGATTTGAAGGAAGCGCTAAAGAAGATTCCGAACGGATATGTGAGCGGAGAAGAGGCAGGGCTGCATTTTCTTTTTCATCTGCCGGGTGTTGCAGAGCAAGCGTTGATTGAACGGGCAAAACGAAACGGGCTTTTGCTGCATGGTCTATCAGAGTATTGCTATCAGGCTGCTTATGAGGAAACGGTGCTGGTCATGGGATTTGCCGGACTCTCTGAAGAGAAAACGGAGCAGGCAATTGCGATGCTGCAAAAAGCATTAAAGGAGCTATAATAAAAATGTCCTTCGGAAATTTGATTCCGAAGGACATTTTTTAGTTTTATCAAGGCAGCATATTGCCGGCAGCAGTGTATAAGCGGTACCATTCTTCCCGAGTAAGAGGCAGCGAGGAGCCGGCGGCGACATCCTTCATGCGGCTCGGCTTGGTAGAACCGGCGATGACCTGAATGTTAGCGGGATGCCTTGTAATCCAAGCAGTTGCAATGGCGGTGTTGGAAACCTGATATTGATCGGCCAGCTGCTGGATGAGTGTGTTAAGCTTTTCGTATTTTTGATGGTTATTGAAAATGAGACCTTCAAAATAACCGTATTGATAGGGAGACCAAGCCTGAATGGTGATCTCATGCAGACGTGCATATTCAAGAAATTCGCCTGTGCGCTGCGTGCTTTGATCAATTGTCATGTTGGCAGCGAGACCAGCATCCACAAGAGGGGTATGGCCTAAACCAAACTGAAGCTGATTAAAGCATAGCTTAAACGGACAGTATTGCTGAAGGAGTTCAAGCTGCAAAGAATTTTGATTGGAAACACCAAAAAAGCGTACTTTGCCGGATTGGTGCAGATACGTGAAAGCTTCTGCGACTTCAGAGGGCTCCATCAGCGTATCAGGACGGTGCAGCAGTAGAACATCCAGATAATCTGTATTTAAACGCTGAAGGCTCTGATTGACACTGTTGATAATATGTTCTTTAGAAAAATCAAAAAAACCGGGGCGAATTCCGCATTTTGTTTGGATGATCATGGAGTCTCGTAGGGAAGAATGCAGATCCACTGCCTGACCAAATAGGGTTTCGCAGTGGCCCTTGCCGTAAATATCGGCATGATCAAAAAAGTTGATGCCAAGCTCTAAGTTTGTTTTAATAAGGCTTTCCAGTTCAGAAACTGAAAGACTGGAGATACGCATACAGCCCATAATGATATTAGAAGCGTGCAGGGATGTGCCGGGAATGGATAAATACTTCATAGGTTCCTCCTAAATGTAATGTTCTGCTATGCGTAGTATAGCATACTTGGAAAAATAAGCCAATAAATTTTAAAAAAGGAGTTGACATTGGAGGTCAAAAATGATATGCTACATTCAGCAGTTAGGATTAAATCCTAATAAGAACTAACTGACTTACAGGAAAAGAGGATATGAACAATGGCTAAATTTGTATGTAATGTATGTGGTTATATTTATGAAGGCGATGCTGCTCCGGAAAAATGCCCTCAGTGCAATGCACCGGCTAGCAAGTTTACTGAGCAAAAGGGAGAAATGGCTTGGGCTGCTGAGCATGTTGTGGGTGTTGCCCAGGGGGCAAGTGAAGACATCATGGCAGATCTGAGAGCCAATTTTACCGGCGAGTGCACAGAAGTAGGCATGTATTTGGCGATGGCTCGTGTAGCGCATCGTGAAGGATATCCTGAGATCGGCTTGTATTGGGAAAAGGCCGCTTATGAAGAGGCTGAGCATGCTGCTAAATTTGCAGAGCTGCTGGGAGAGGTTGTGACAGATAGCACTAAGAAAAACTTGCAGATGCGGGTAGAGGCTGAGAATGGTGCTACAGCTGGTAAGTTTGATTTAGCAAAGAGAGCGAAGGCTGCTAATCTGGATGCAATTCATGATACCGTTCATGAAATGGCACGTGATGAGGCAAGACACGGAAAAGCTTTCGAAGGACTGCTTAAGAGATACTTCGGTTAATTTAAAAGCGGATTATAGGGGCGTGCGCAAAAGGCACGCCCTTTGATTTTGCGTAAAAGGGCCTTTCGGTGGGAATTTGAAAGGTTGATTTAAAAATTTGAAAAAAACTATTGACAAAGATAAAATGATTTGATATACTAATACTCGCTTCGGTCAACAACAGTTGCAGAGCAAATGGCCCCGTGGTCAAGCGGCTAAGACGTCGCCCTCTCACGGCGAAAACCCGGGTTCGATTCCCGGCGGGGTCATTTATGGGCCTTTAGCTCAGTTGGTTAGAGCGTCCGGCTCATAACCGGATGGTCCCGGGTTCGAGTCCCTGAAGGCCCATTCTTAGAAGGTTAGACTCGAATTTCATGGCGGAGTAGCTCAGCTGGCTAGAGCACGCGGTTCATACCCGCGGTGTCAGGAGTTCAAGTCTCTTCTCCGCTACTATGCGCGAATGGCTCAGTGGTAGAGCATCGCCTTGCCAAGGCGAGGGTCGCGAGTTCGAATCTCGTTTCGCGCTCTGAAAAATAATCTCTGAAACCCTTTATTTAAGCGGTTTCAGAGATTTTGTTTTTTGTTATTTTTTCTAGCGAAATTTTAAAATCCCCATCAAATCCCCATCATTTTGTTTTTATGTACCAGGTCAGGCGCAAAATTTTATCAGTCATTCTAGGATGCTATATGAGAGCAACAGCGAGTTGCTTGATTTTTCTTAATATAGCCAGTATAGTATAAATATACTATTTGTGAGGTGATAAGTGGTTATGAAAACGAAGGATGTTATATTGGAACTTAGAACAAAAAATGGGTTATCTCAGGAAGAGCTTGCCGAAAGAGTTTATGTGACGCGGCAAGCAGTATCCCGCTGGGAAAATGGCGACACAATACCGAATACAGAAACCTTAAAATGTTTATCCAAGCTTTTTAATGTTTCGATCAACACACTTCTAGGCTCTCCGCGCAAGCTGATTTGTCAATGCTGCGGTATGCCGCTGGAGGATGCATCTATAAGCAAAGAAAAAGATGGCACATTTAATGAAGAGTATTGTAAATGGTGTTATACGGATGGAAAATTTGTTTATACAAGCCTTGAGGAACTAACAAATTTTTTGGTAGGGCATATGTCAAATGAAAATTGGCCGCCAGAGCAGGCGCGCACCTTTTTTGAGGCGCAGCTGCCTCAGCTTGGATATTGGAAGCAGAAAAAATGAATGTGTGCTGAGCTGGTAGCGCTTGGCCTTCTCCTGATCTGATCGTTCCTTCCGTACTACGCAGGCAACCCTTTTCTGTGGCATGTTATATTTGTATTTCCACCGCCAAGGGCGGAAATAGACGACTTAGCTGAACCTTTTATACCAACTCTGGCTGAAGAGGCAATCTATGGCTGAAAAAACTCAGCCATAGATTCAGTTACTGTCCATGTGTGGCTGAGTCCTTTCAGCCACACATGGCGGAAGACAGCAAAATAGCAGAAAATTTTACGCTATCTGGGAGATTTACGCCAGGCACGGCGCAAACCAAGTCATACATCACTGGCCCTGACGCAAATAAAATCATCTATCACTTAGCCCTGGCGCAGACTAAGTCATACATCACCGGCCCTAGCATAAGCAAAACCATCTATCATCTATTTCCATCAGCGGCTGAAAATCAGTAGAGCAACTCCAGAGTAATTCCAGAGTATAATGCACCGTAAATATTCATCTGTTAAATCTCAA
This sequence comes from Lachnospiraceae bacterium, assembly GCA_022794035.1. NCBI lineage: Bacteria > Bacillati > Bacillota > Clostridia > Lachnospirales > Lachnospiraceae > Lachnospiraceae bacterium. Next base: position 78,459 of record JAAWDX010000009.1, read on the forward strand.
ATATGTATTTTTCATATGCATTGATCACGGTTGTATTTTCAAACATACGGCGGCGCTGGAATTTGGAGGAATAATTGGCATGCATATGACCATGCACCATATAAGCGGGCTTATATTTGTGCATGAGATTAGAAAAAGTATGGAAGCCGCAGTGAGCCTGATCTTCTCCGTCGCCGCAGCCAGCGGCAGGAGAATGAGTAAGAAGTAAATCAAATCCCTTATTTTTCATGAGCTGGAAACGCAATTTGGAAACGCGCCGTTTCATTTGAGCCTCTGTATATTGATAGATGCCGTTGTTGTAGCAGATGCTGCCGCCAAGTCCTAAGATGCGCAGCCCCTGATAACAAAAAATGCGGTCGTCCACGCAGGTGCAGCCTTCGGGCGGCGCAGCCGGATAGCGGGTGTCATGATTGCCCGGAACATATAGTACAGGAGCTTTGCACATGGTTGCCATGAAGCTGAGATAGGAGGCTTTAAGATCGCCGCAGGATAAAATCAGGTCAATATCCCGCACATAGTCTTTATCAAAATAATCCCATAAGAATTTGGATTCCTGATCGGCGAGCGCCAAAATCTTCATATGAAACACTCCTTGTATTTTTATAATGTGAATAGAGTTATTATAGCAGATTTAAGAAAAAGTTCAACCGATGAATAATGCTTGCAATCTGAACATCTGCAAGATATAATAAAGTTATGGAAAAATATGAAAGCTATATCTGGGATTTTGACGGTACTTTGTTTGAATCATACAAAAGAATGAGTTTGGCCTTTTGCAAGGCCGTGCAAGAATATGGCGCCGAGCAGGGAAAAGAAATATCCGTATCTCAGCAGGAAATACGGCAAAAAATGAAGTGTTCAGTGGGGGTTGCCTGGCGCTATTATCAAGCGCGCTACCAGCTGCCGGAGAGCGTGATAGAGCGCTATCGTGATTTAGAGAAAAATATGCCGGAAGAACCGTTTGCACCCTTTCCTGAAACAAAAACTGTTTTAAGCCAGTTGTTTCACGGCGGCAGCCGACATTTTGTATACACACACCGAGGCAATGAAACAGGGTGTTATCTGGAAAAGTTTGGCCTTGCAAATTATTTTACGGGGCTTATCACAGCAGCAGATGGGTTTCCGGCCAAGCCGGCGCCGGATGCGCTTATGTATTTGATTGACCGATATCAAATTAAGCCAGAGCAGGCACTGATGATAGGGGATCGGATCATCGATATGCAGGCGGCGCAAAATGCAGGCATAGCCGGATGTTTATTTGATCCTGAAAATGAAATAGAAAATGGTATCGGCGGATATCGGATTCAAAGCCTAAGTCAGCTGATTACGGATGGTATAGGATAAAAGCATGCATAAAAATGAGATGGTCATGGTGGGCCTGGGACTGATGGGTACATCCTTGATAAAAGCACTGAAAGAGACGACAAATTTGTGGGTAGCAGGCCTTGACATAAAGCGGGAGCCGATTCAGCGCGCAATGGCTGATCAGGTTCTGCAGGCGGGCGCGGTATTAGGAGAAGAAGAAGAAAAGGTACGAGCGCTTCTTTCTAATAGCCGTTTTATTGTGCTGGCTTTATATCCTGACGGTATCCTTGACTTTATCGACACATATAGCAGCTGCTTTCAAAAGGATACGATTATCATGGATATCTGCGGGCTAAAGGGAGCCTTTGTAGAAGAAGCGCAAAGACGTCTGCCGAAAGGTGTTGAGTATGTAGGCACACATCCCATGGCCGGAAAAGAAAAAAGCGGTTACGAAAATGGAGATAGTGAACTATTTTTAGGAGCCAGCTTCATTATTACGCCAACGGCGCAAAATAGACCGGAGACCCTGCAGCTAATCCGGCGTATGGCAGTGGCGGTAGGATGCGGCAGAATCAGAGAGATTGCGCCGCAGGAGCATGATCGCATTATTGCATACACAAGTCAGCTGCCGCATGTCATGGCCGCGGCGCTGATCCGCAGCTGGAATGGGGATGAAGATGTGGTTTCCTATACCGGCGGAAGCTTTCGGGATGCAACGCGTGTGGCCGAGATCAATACAGAGCTTTGGACGCAGCTGTTCTGCTATAACAGCAAGGAGCTGCTGCCGGAGCTCGAGAGATATCAGGAGCAGTTATCTGTTTTTATAGATCTGCTGAAGAAACGGGACGAGAAACAAATGGACCAGTTTCTTAAAGAAGCCTCTGAGCGGAAAATCACATGGAAAACGAAGGGAGATCGTTACGATGGAGGACGTGGTTAAGATAATACCGGGGACGGTAAGAGGAACAGCATCCATCCCGGCCTCTAAAAGTTTGTGTCATCGAGCGATTTTAGCTGCTGCACTGGCAAAAGGAAAGTCAACCATTGATCATGTTTCCTTCTCAGAGGATATCGAAGCAACACTGGCTGTTGCCGCCTGCTTAGGAGCGCGTATTGAAAGAAGCGCAGAGAGCATCTGTATTGAAGGAATGGGCAGGGCTATTTTAGATACAACAGCCGTGCAGCAAATTGACTGTCATGAATCCGGTTCTACGCTGCGGTTTGTTGTGCCGATTTTAGCAGCGCTTGGCATACCGGCTCATTATGTCGGGCATGGCAAATTAGGGCAGAGGCCTATGAATGTATATTATGATCTGTTTGATAAACAGCAGTTACCTTATGAGACGCAAGAAAACGGAGCGCTGCCGTTAACGGTAACTGGGCGCCTTCGGGCAGGCGAGTTCTATATTGACGGAGGCATCAGCTCCCAATTTGTGACGGGCCTACTGATGGCACTGCCGCTTTTAGAAGGGGATTCAGAGCTCCATGTCCAAGGGCATCTGGAATCGAGACCTTATGTCAATTTAACACTGAATGTTTTGAAACAGTTTGGTATAGAGATTCAGGAGCCCTCTCATCAGTGTTTTAGGATCAAAGGAGGCCAGCAGTACCAAGCGACCGATTACAGAGTAGAAGCAGATGCATCCCAGGCTGCATTTTTCATCTGTGCAGCAGCCATTGCAGCAGAACAGGAAGGGCTTTTAATTTCGGATTTGCGATCAGATACAGCGCAGGGCGATCTTGCCTTTCTGGAAGCACTGCAGGCCGTCGGCGGCCAGTATCGATGGGAAAAAGAGGGTCTTAGGGTGTATCGGACGCAGTTAAAAGGCAACCTGAGCTTTGATGTAAGCCAGTGCCCAGACATTGTTCCCATATTGGCAGTGCTGGGGAGCTATACAGAAGGGACCATGCATATTACGGGGGCGGCAAGACTGCGCCTAAAGGAATCGGATCGTCTGGCGGCGATTACGAAAGAATTAAATCGTTTAGGGGCCCATGTGGAAGAAGCAGCAGCAGGGCTTTTGATTCAGGGGGGGCCGCTGCAGGGAGGATCTGTGGAAAGCTGGAATGATCACCGGATCGCCATGTCTGCCGCGATTGCCGCGCTGGGTTGTCAAACGGCTGTACAGATTCAAGGAGCCGGCAGCGTAAGAAAATCCTGGCCTACGTTTTGGGAAGATTTGGAGAAAATAAGACAATGAGTAATACATGGGGAAATGAAATTCGGTTATCCATTTTTGGAGAATCGCATGGAAACGGGATCGGGATGGTACTTGACGGGATTATGCCGGGAGTACGGATTGATCAGGAGCAGCTGCAGATGCAGATGGCGCGCAGAGCGCCGGGCGGCGCACTTGCTACGCCAAGAAAGGAAGCCGATGAGGTAGAATTTTTAAGCGGGATTGTTGATCATGTAACCTGCGGCAGTCCTATTTGCGGCATCATCCGCAATACGAATACACATTCCAAGGATTATACAAAAACCAAGGATTGGCTTAGACCCTCGCATGCAGATTTTACAGCGCTGATTAAGTATAACGGATTTGCAGATTTTCGCGGAGGCGGTCATTTTTCCGGCCGGATTACCGCGCCCCTAGTGTTGGCAGGCAGTATCTGTGCTCAGGCCTTAAAGCAAAAGTTTGATATACAGACGGGGAGTCATATTATTCAGCTTGGAGAGTATCGGGAAGAAAAATGGCAAAGTCCGGAAGCGGTGCTTTTAAAAGAAATGGAAAGCAGCCGGATTCCCTGTCAGGACCCTCAGAGGGTGACGCAGCTGATCGAAAAGGCCAGAGAGCAGGCAGACAGTATAGGCGGTATGGTAGAAACGGCTGTAACGGGGATTCCAGCCGGATGGGGAGATCCCTTCTTTGATTCGTTGGAAAGCCGTCTGGCCCAGCTTCTTTTTTCGGTTCCGGCAGTAAAGGGCGTTTCCTTTGGAGCCGGCACCTCCTTTGCCGCTATGCGGGGATCGGAGGCGAATGACGCTTTTTGCCTGCGCGAAGGCCGGGTGCAGACAGCATCCAATCATAATGGCGGAGTTTTAGGCGGGATTTCCACGGGAATGCCTTTATTATTTCAGACAGTGCTTAAACCCACGCCTTCGATTGGACAAAAGCAGCGTTCGGTCAATATACGGACGATGCAAGAGGAGGAGAATGCGATTGTGGGAAGGCATGACCCTTGTATCGTACTGCGGGCAATTCCGGTTTTGGAGGCAGTAGCTCAAATCGCATTATACGACGCATGGAAAGGAAGTGAGCCTCGTGCGTGAATTAAAAGAGGTCAGACAGGATATTAACCAGGTAGATGCACAGCTGAGTCAGCTGTTTGATCAGAGAATGCAGCTGGCAAAAGAGGTGGCGATCTATAAGCAGGCACATGAGATGCCGATTTTTGACAGGGCGCGTGAGGAGCAGGTGCTGGAAACACGGCTGAAGGATTTTCCGAATCGGGATGCTGATTTTTTAGAAGCGACGCGCGTGTTTTATCAGACCTTGATGGATCTGAGCAAAAAGGCGCAGCTAAAATGGATTGATCGGCCGAGCAAGGCAGGGTATTTTGGTGTGCCGGGTTCTTTTACGCATGAGGCCTTTGTGCAAATGTTTGGAGAAGAGATGCCGGCCGCGGCCTATCAGAGCTGTGAAGAGATTTTTCAGGCTCTGGAAAAACGGGAGATTCGCTATGGCGTATTGCCGGTGGAAAATTCGCTGACGGGGATCATCAATGATGTATATGATCTGCTGGGACAGTATGATTTTTATATTGTGAAGGAATGTACACTGCCAATTCAGCAGAATCTTCTGGGGATTGAAGGCAGTCAAATAGAGGAAATCCGCGAAGTATATTCGCATCCGCAGGGGTTTGCACAGTCTGCTGAATTTTTGAGTCAGTTTCCGGATTGGCAGCTGATTCCGTATTATAATACGGCCATCAGCGCGGAAAAGGTGGCAAGAGAACAAAAGGCGCATCAGGCATGTATTGCCGGAAGGAGCAGTGCGAAGCTGTATGGGCTGCAGGTGCTGCAAGAGGGGATTCAGGACCACGATCAGAATTTTACCAGATTTGTTGTGATTGGCACCAATATGGAATCAGGAGCCGATGCAGATAAGATTAGTCTGTATTTCACGCTGGAGCATAAGCCGGGCAGCTTGTTTGGGGCGCTTGAAGAATTTTCAAAACAGAATCTGAATTTGCAGCGAATTGAATCCAGACCAATGAAGGGACGGGTCTGGGAATACGGCTTTTTTGTGGATATCGAAGGAAATTTAGAAGATGAAAGAGTCATTGCGGCCCTGAAGGGCGTGAGAGAGCATTGTCATTCGTGGAAGATATTAGGAAATTACAAAAAGGTATGATGCAGGTAACAATTTATACAGATGGCGCATGCAGAGGCAATCCAGGGCCTGGGGGGTACGGCAGTATTTTGCGGTATCAGGGGCCGGATGGAAATTTGTATCAAAAAGAGCTCAGCAGAGGCTATCAGCTGACGACCAACAATCGCATGGAGATTCTGGCGGCGATCGCAGCGCTGGAAGCGCTAAAACGACCCTGTCAGGTTACCCTTTATTCGGATTCTCAATATCTAGTGAATGCATTTCGGCAGGGATGGCTGGAAAACTGGAAGAAGAGAAATTGGTTTCGGGATGCTAAAAAGAAAGAAAAGGTCAAAAATGTGGATCTGTGGAAGCGGCTGGATGCTTTGCTGCAGCAGCATACAGTTACCTTTCACTGGGTCAAGGGGCATGCAGAAAACCCGTATAATAACCGCTGTGACGAGCTGGCGGTAGCCGCTGCATTAGATAAAGAAAAGCAGCTGGCAGACGAGGGGTTTGTCCAATAGGGGTAGACAGAAAGGTAATAGGAGAGGTAAGCAATGGAAATACAGGAATGGCGGAAGTTCTTAATTCCGTATGATCAGGCAGTGCAGGAGCTGCTGGTTAAATTTCAAAACATCATTTTGGAATATCGGAATTTAGGAAAGTATTCTCCGGTAGAGCTGGTAACGGGACGGGTTAAAAGTATCAGCAGTATTTTAGAAAAAATGGGGAAAAACCAGATTCCTTTTGAACAGCTGGAGGATCGAATGTCGGATATTGCCGGTATTCGGATTATTTGCCAGTTTGTAGAGGATATCGAACGAGTGGTTGCTTTAATTCGAAACCGAAAGGATATGGAGATCACAGAGGAAACGAATTATGTGGCGCACCGCAAAAAAAGCGGCTATCGAAGCTATCATATTATTATTAACTATCCGGTGTATACCGTGTTTGGGCAGAAAACAGTGCGGGCTGAGATTCAGATCCGAACATTGGGCATGAACTTCTGGTCGACGATAGAGCATTCTCTTTCTTATAAATATCGCGGAGAGCTTCCTACTGATGTGAGAGAGCGTCTGCAGAAGGCTTCGGAAGCATCTTTTGAAATGGATAAGGAGATGTCAGCCATCCGGGAAGAGATCATTGATGCGCAGGAGAAGTTTAAGGTGAAAGCGACGCTGGTCAGCGATGTGCTGAACAATATTCAGAGTATCTATGCTAATAGTGAACGGATTGCGATGCAGGAGGCCCAGCAGCAAATTTTAGAAATGGTCAGAAATAATGAGGTAGATAAAATTCGGGCGTTTAGTGCAGAGATCGATGCGATTGCACAGCATCATCATCTGCAGACGTTATCTAATTTAGAATAAACAAAGGAGAGCATACGATGAAATGTCCATTTTGCGGGTATGACGATACGAGAGTCATTGATTCAAGACCGTCAGAGGATGGCAGCACGATTCGGCGCAGAAGAACCTGCGAAAAATGTCAAAAGCGGTTTACAACCTATGAGAAAATAGAAACGATGCCGCTGGTTGTGATCAAAAAAGACGGAAGCCGTCAGCCGTTTGATCGGGAGAAGCTGATTGAACGGATTTTAAGAGCCTGTCATAAGAGACAGACTTCACTGCAGGAAATTGAAAAATTGGCGGATGAGATTGAGAATGCCGCTTTCAATTCCTTTAATAAAGAGATTCCTACCAATGAAATCGGTGAAAAGGTCTTGATGGGATTGTGGAAGCTGGATAAGGTGGCTTATATTCGCTTTGCTTCGGTCTATCGTGAATTTGCTGATTTGGATTCCTTTTTAGAAGATCTGAATCAGATGAGAGCGAGGCAGAAATAAAAACGGAGAAACGAATGGAATTTCAATTTACACAGGATCAGCAGGCGGTGATTGATCATAAGGAGGGCAATCTGCTGGTCTCAGCAGCGGCAGGCTCCGGCAAGACGGCTGTGCTGGTGGAGCGGATCGCGCAGATGGCGCTCCGCAGCCAGGATCCGGTCTCTATGGACCGTATTTTGGTGCTTACCTTTACCAATGCGGCGGCCCGGCAGATGAAAGAAAAAATAGAAGCAAGGATACAGCAGGCCTTGGAAGAGCGGCCGGAGGATGCATTTTTAGAGGAGCAGTACCATAGTCTGTCCATGGCAAGCATTATGACAAACCATGCCTTCTGTCTTCAGATCCTGCAGGAGTATATTACCCGGATTCCCGAATTGGATCCGGGTTTTCGTGTTGCGGACGAGACCGAGATGGAGCTTTTGCGGCTGGATGTATTGGCAGCAGTGCTGGAAAGGTTTTATTCGAGGGCCCTTGCGCCGCAGCTCTCGCAGCAAAGCGAGGATTTTTTAACTTTTATGGATGCCTATGGAGGCAGCCGGCAGGATAGTCAAATAGAGGATTTGTTGCTGCAGGTATATGCATTTATGGAAAATGACCCGCATCCGATGGAATGGCTTACCCGCGCGGTTGAGCAGATGAATCCGGCCTCTTGGAAGGAAAACGGAGAAAATATCTGGAAGCAGCTGGCAGTTGAGCAGATAGAGGAGGAGCTTTTCGCCGCATTTTCCCTGCATGAAGCCGCCGTGCGGCAATTTGAAGCGGCGGGAGCCGGAAAGCAGGCAGAAAATTTGCGGCTGGCCGTCGCATCGGTACTGCAGGCTGCAGAGATAGAGGAAAAAGCCAAAGCGGTTTCTCAAATTGCCTGGCCAAGAATGAGCTATGCAGCTTTCAAAGAGGATCCGGATGCGCAGCAGGAGATGAAGGATCTGATCAGCCAAATGAAAAAGGCCTTTACACAGGTAGCTACGCTGCACGATACCTACTGGGCTCCGGAGGCCGTGTCAAGGCTGGAAACGCTGACCTTTCCCGCCATGCGGGGAATGAAAGAGGTGCTTGCAGCCTTTGATCAGGCGTATCGAAAGGCCAAACAGGAAAAAAATCTGGTGGAATTTTCGGATTTTGAGCATGGAGCGCTGCGAATTTTGCAGGAGGAGGCTGCGGCGGCTGAGCTGCGGGAGCGGTATCAATATATTTTTATTGATGAGTATCAGGACAGCAATCCCCTGCAGGAGGCTATTATTGAACGGATTGCGCGTTGTGATGAGAATGGACAGGCCTGCAATGTGTTTATGGTGGGCGATGTTAAGCAGAGTATTTATCGCTTCCGGCAGGCGGATCCCTCGCTGTTTTTGACTAAATATGAGACCTATGGCAAAACTCCGCATACGAGGAAGCTGGTGCTGGGGCAAAATTTCCGCAGTGAAAGGCCGATTCTGGAGGCGGTTAATTTTGTGTTTGAAGCGCTGATGCACAAGGAAAGCGGCGAGCTGGAGTATGGGCAGGAGGAGCGGCTGTATCCGGCAAGGCCGGAAAATAAGGAAAGTAAAATTCCTGCGCTTTGGGTACTGGAGACGGAGACAGAGCTGGATAGTCGGGAGCAGAGCGGGCAGGAAGCCAGACTGGTGGCGGGAGAGATCCTGCGTCTGGTCAGGGAAGGACTGCACTACCGGGATATTGTGATTTTGATGCGCTCAGTCAGCGCGCAGGGAGAGATCTATAAAAAGGTTTTGGAGAGTAAGGGAATTCCTGTGTATGCAGAAAGCTCGGAGAATTTTTATGATACACAGGAAATTCGGACCATGATGAACCTGCTGCATATAATTGATAATCCGCGGCAGGATATTCCGCTGATGGGCGTTTTATATTCTCCGATTGTCGGGATGAGTGAGGAAGAGCTGGGGCGGATTCGTCTTGCAGCGCCGGAAGCTGATTTTTATGATGCGCTGCTAAGCTTTTGTGCTCAGGAAGCGGCCGATGCATGTCATCAAAAGGCAGTTGATTTTCTGAAGCGATTAGATATCTGGAGGGATATGGCAAGCGTAAACCGGGTGCATGACCTCCTCTGGAAGCTATATATGGAAACCGGGTTTTATTTATATGCGGCTTCCATGCCGGAGGGCAGCATCAGAAAAGCCAATTTGGATCTATTACTTGAAAAAAGTATTGCCTTTGAGAAGGGAATTTACAGCGGATTATATCAGTTTTTACGCTATGTAGAAAAGCTGGATAAATACCGGAAAACGCAGGAAGAGGCCAAAACGCTGAATGAAGAGGAGGATCTGGTGAGGATCATGACAATTCACAAAAGCAAGGGCCTTGAGTTTCCGGCAGTTTTTGTGGTTGGTCTGGGAAGAAAATGGAATACCAAGGATGCAGACAGTAAGATATTGCTGCATAGAAAGCTGGGGATTGGCGCTGCTGTGATGGATAGTAAACGATATGTGCGGTATCCATCGATGACAACGGAAATTTTAAAGCATCAGCTGCTTCGGGAGATGACAGCAGAGGAAATGCGTTTGCTGTATGTGGCTATGACAAGAGCGCAGAGCAGGCTGTGGCTGGTGGGGACCAGAAAGGAACGGCAGAGCACAGCGAAAATTTCGGCGCAGTGGCAGATGCCGCCGCGGGAGGCCTTGCAGGCACGCACGTATTTGGAGTGGGTAGAAAGGATCGTGCAGAGCAAGGAAGGGCAGGCGATTTTATATCGCGTCTGGCACCCCTCAGAAATAACAGAGGAGCAGGCAGACATAAAGATAAGAAAAGAAGAAACAGCGGATCGTACGGCCGAACAGCTGGGGGAGCAGTTTGACTGGCGCTATCCTTATGAGAACCAGAGCCGGATTCCGGTAAGGCTGTCTGTTTCCCAGATCAAAAGCCAGAGGGGGCGAGATCAGGAGGCGGAAACGGAGGAAGTGAAGGCGTTTTTTCTGGCGCCGGAGCAAGAGGAGAAAAGAGAAAAACCAGAGGCCGGGGGAGCGGACCGAGGAACGGCATTTCATGCAGTCATGGCACAGGCGAATTGGGACTGTATGGTTAATGCGCAGACACTGGAAAAAGAACTGGATAGATTGCTGCAGGAGGGGAAGATCAGTGAGGAAGAAAAGGACCTATTGAATAGAAGGTGGGTTTTGCAGTTTGCAGAGTCTGCCTTGTATCAAAGAATCCGTTCTGTAGAGGAGGTTCATCTGGAAAAGCCCTTTATTATGAGCCTATCCCTTTCCGAGCTTGCTGAGCTGGCACCTGAAATGGGCTATGGAGGCGGAGAGCAGCCGATGATGATTCAGGGAATGATAGATTGCTATTTTAGAGAAAAAGACGGATGGATTCTGGTGGATTATAAAACGGATTATGAGTTAAGTGAGAAGCGGCTGGCTGGATACCAGATTCAGCTGGCGTTATATGCAAAGGCGCTGGAAAATGCGACGGGTATCCCTGTTGAGGAAAAAATGATTTATGATGTACGGAGGGGAAAGGAGATTGCATGCTGACGCCGAGTCAAAGAGAAGCTATTGAGCGGACGGAGGGAGCTGTTCTGGTGGTAGCAGGACCAGGATCCGGAAAAACGACCGTGCTGACGCAGCGGGTATATGCGTTGATCCAGAAAACAAAGCCGGAGCGAATTTTGGTGATTACCTTTGCTAGAAAGGCAGCTGAGGAAATGAAGCAGCGGTTTGCTAAACTGGCAGGAGAGGAAGCGGCTGCAAAAGTGATGTTTGGGACCTTCCACTCTGTTTTCTATCGGTGGCTGAGAAAGTGGCAGGTTTTAACGGAGAAAACTCAAATACTGGACGAGGCGCTGGAAAAGCAGCTTTGGCATGAGATGGGCTGGGACATGAAAGATGTCCCAGCTTTTTTAATGGACAAGGGGGACGCATGGCAGCAATATCAGAGAATGAAGAAAGATAGAGCGTTGGTGGATTTTGAAGATTTGATCGAGTTAACCTTGAAAGAAATAGGAAAGCATAGCGTCTGGAAGGAATATGATTATGTATTGATTGATGAGTTTCAGGATATCAATCTGGAGCAGTATCAGATTGTTCGCCGCATGGTGAGGCCGGAAGCGCCTAACCTTTTTGTGGTGGGAGATGAGGATCAGGCCATCTATGCGTTTCGCGGAGCAAAACCAGAGCTTTTTCTTCATTTTGCAAAGGACTTTCCTGATTGTCATAGAATCGATCTGACGACAAATTTCCGCAGTCAGGCTCATATTGTGAGGGCGGCACAGGAGCTGATCCGGTATAATCAGAAGCGATTTGATAAGTCTATAGAGCCCTGTGATCCAGCTATGAGAGAAGAGGTGAAACTCTATATTGTTAAGGATGAAAAGGAAGAAGCAAAACGGATTCGAAATCAGCTGGAGAAGATGAAATACCGAGGAATCCCCTATCGGGAAATGGCGGTTTTATGCAGAACGCAGTCACAGCTATGCCGGATTGGCGCGGCGCTTGAGGAGGCAGGGATTCCTTATGAGAGCCGGGAGGAGCTGATTAGAGCAGATTATGATGAATTACTGATAAAGCGGGATTTGGAAGTTTTTTGGCGGCTTAGCCGGCACCCGGAAGACAGGCAGGCGTTTCAAAGGATGATAAAATGGATTAAACAATTGATGTATGCAGGAAATTGGAGAAGAGTCCCGGAGGGGGAGGCAATCCTAAGCGCCTTGCAGCAGCAGCCAATGGAGGCAGAGATTAGAAGAGAAATTGCAGAGCTGGAAAGAAGACTAGAAAAAGGGAAAAAACTGACAAAACAGAGAGCATTTTGGTACTGGCTGCTGCAGACGGACTACTTAACCTATGTGGGCCGAAAAAGAAAAGAGAGAGGCCTGAAATGGAAGCAGGTATGGAGGCAGATGCGAAAGAAGCAGGAGGCAGGAAAGGTTTTTCTTTCTACGATGCATGGAGCAAAAGGGCTGGAATTTGATTTAGTCTGGGTAGCGGGGCTGGTAGAGGGACAGTGCCCGAGAAAGGAGGCGATCCAAGGAGGAGATTTGGAAGAAGAAAGGAGACTGCTTTATGTAGCAATGACAAGAGCAAGGAAGCATTTGCTGCTATCTTGCTATGACGGTTTGGGGATGGAGCCTTCCCGATTTTTAAGGGAAATAAAAAGTTTACAAATCATACGTTAATTCTTTACAGGCAGCAGATAAAAAGGTTTGAGAGAAAGGGAATTGTATGGTATAATAAAGGCGGCAAGACAACTTAGGTTAATCAAGACCCTGAGCCGCCTTATGAGTTTGCTGCTTTGCAGCAAACTCCGATATCACTATGGTATAATAAAGGCGGCAAGACAACTTAGGTTAATCAAGACCCTGAGCCGCCTTATGAGTTTGCTGCTTTGCAGCAAACTCCGATATCACTATGGTATAATAAAGGCGGCAAGGTAATTTAGGCTAATCAAGCCCTTGAGCCGCCTTTGCACAAGGGAAACAAAAATCGCGCAGGGATTTTAACTTTTTAACTTTAGTTTTTTAGATTAAGTATATATATTTGGAGGGAATGATGGAATTGAAGATGAATCGTAAAAAATGGATGGCAGCAGCTGCTGCGGGCGTGCTTGCTTTGATTATAATGATTGCTATCATCTGTGGTATAAAGCAGAGAACATCCAGCGGAGAAATGCGGCAGGAGCTGATGTATCAAAATCTGTGGAAGCTGGGAAAAGAGATGGAGCAGGAGCTAAATGTGAATACGATCTATCCCGGCGTTAAGGTGATGGGAATTGATTTAAGCGGTATGACGCAGCAGGAAGCGGAAGCCGCACTGGAGGAAGCTCTTGATGGCGAGCTGCACGGGAATAAGGTCACGCTCCAATATGGGGACAAAAAATGGACCTATACCTTTGAAGAGCTGGGAGCAGCGGCCGATGCTAAAACAATGGCTGAGCAGGCTTATGCAATCGGACGCAGCGGAGATCTTCGGCAGCGCAGACAGGTGATTGAAAAGCTGAAAAATCAGGCAGAGGATATGTCGCTCAGTGTTGTACTGGACGAAACAAAGCTGACGGCAATTTTAGATACAGTTGCGAAGGAAGTAGAAGTGCAGCCGGTTGATGCCGTCATTCAGGCAAATGGAAGTGAGTTTTCTGTTACTGCAGAGAAAAAGGGCTTGATTTTAAATAGACAGAAAACAATGGAAGAGCTTCAAAAAGCACTTTCTCATGGAGAAAATAATCAAACAGTTACACCAGTAATGGACGAAGTGCTTCCGGAAAAAACATCCGAAAAATTATCTTCCATTCATGATAGAATTGGTACTTACAGCACATATTACAGCACCAGCAATTATGGACGTGAGCAGAATCTGATTACAGGAGCCAGTAAGGTGAATGGGACTATCCTAATGCCGGATGAGGTTCTGTCATTTAATAATACAGTAGCGCCGATTACAGTAGAAAATGGATATCATGAGGCCAGCGTGATTGTGGGCGATGAGTATGTGCCGGGACTCGGCGGCGGTCTTTGTCAGGTGAGTACGACTCTGTATAATGCTGTCATTCGTGCCGAGTTGGAAATTGTAGAAAGGGACTGCCATTCCTTCCCCTCTGATTATGTTCCAATGGGGCTGGATGCAACAGTTGCACAGGGGTATATTGATTTTAAGTTTAAAAATACCTCTGGACATCCCATTTATATTGTCATGTGGTGCGGCGGCGGAGAGATCGGCGCATCCATTTATGGTACAGAGATTCATGATCCGTCACGCAGCGTTAGCTTTGATTATGTGGTTACACGGGTCATTGATAAGCCTAAGGAAGAGGTAAAGGAAGATGCTACATTAGCCCCGGGCCAGCGTGTGCTTTATGTGGAGGGGCATACCGGATATGAAGTGGATGTGTATAAGACAGTAACAGAGAATGGGACCACTCAAACAGAATGGTTTAATTCCAGCTCTTATATGGCTACGCCGGATAAAGTGAAGGTAGGACCGGCAAAGCCGGAAACCCCGACGGTGCCAACAACTCCGACAACGCCAACAACGCCGGTCAAGCCACCGGAAGAGTCGAGTACACCACCGGCAGAATCACAGCCGCCGGAGGAGTCACAGGCACCGGAAGAATCGCAGGTACCGGAGGAATCCTCCGCTGCGCCTGAACAGGATCAGGAATAAAATAGGAGAAAGAACATGCGTGAAGAGATTTTAGAAGTACTAGAAAAAGACAGCAGGGTCTCCGTTAAGGATTTGGCCGTTATGCTTGGAGAATCAGAAGATACGATTGAAAAAGAAATGAAAGCAATGGAAGATGAAAAAGTGATTGCTGGATATCATACGATGATCAACTGGGATAAAACCAATGATGAACGGGTAACGGCGCTCATAGAGGTAAAGGTAGTTCCGCAGCGGGACGAGGGCTTTGATAAAATCGCCAAGCGCATTTATGAGTTTGAGGAGGTTTCTAGCGTATATCTAATGTCAGGGGCTTTTGATCTGACCGTGATTGTAGAAGGCAGGACGATGAAAGAGGTAGCGCTTTTCGTGCGTCAGCGTTTGGCTGTGCTAGATCCAGTAACCAGCACGGCAACCCATTTTGTTTTGAAAAAATACAAGGATAATGGTATTTTTATGGAGCAGGAAAAGAGAGATGAAAGGATGATTGTTTCACCGTGAGAGATTTTATAAGTCCTGTTGTACGGAAGATCAAGCCCTCTGGGATTCGGCGTTTTTTTGATATCGCAGCAGAAATGGATCATGTGATATCGCTTGGCGTCGGAGAACCGGATTTTGATACACCCTGGAGCATCCGCGAAACAGCTATTTATTCATTGGAGCAGGGAAAAACAGTGTATACGGCGAATGCCGGCTTAAAAGAGCTGCGGCAGGAGTTAGCAGCGTATTCCTACCGCAAATACGGTTTGACATATGATCCTATTCATGAGATTTTAATTACGGTTGGAGGAAGCGAAGCGATTGATGTGGCACTCAGGGCCATGCTGGAGGCAGGGGACGAGGTTTTAATTCCGGAGCCTTCCTATGTTTCCTATATTCCCTGTGTGACATTGGCAGGAGGAACCCCGGTTCCGGTGCCGCTGCAGGCGCAAAATGACTTTAAACTGACGGTTTCGGATTTGGAGAAACAGATTACGGATAAAACCAAGATTTTAATTTTTCCATTTCCCAATAATCCGACCGGATCGATCATGACCAAGCAAGAAATGGAGCCGATTGCAAGCTTTGTACAGGAGCATGATCTATTTGTCATTACAGATGAGATCTATGCTGAGCTGACCTATACGGATACGCCGCATGTATCGCTGGCGTCACTGCCAGGCATGCGTGAAAGGTGCTTGGTTATCAATGGATTTTCCAAAGCCTTTTCTATGACGGGCTGGCGTCTCGGATATACGATGGGGCCTGTCAGTTTAATTGAACAGATGACTAAAATTCATCAATTTGCGATTATGTGCGCGCCTACAACCAGTCAGTATGCGGCGATCAACGCGCTAAGAGCATGTGATGCTGAGGTGGCGGCTATGCGTAGAGAATACAATCGCCGCCGTCGTTTTGTTGTCAGCCGGTTCCGGCAGATGGGAATGAAATGCTTCGAGCCCTTTGGCGCTTTTTATGTTTTTCCCAGTATTGAGCAGTATGGGATGAGTTCAGAAGAGTTTTGCTCCAAGCTTTTATATGATCAGCGTATTGCCGTCGTACCGGGGTCTGCCTTTGGGGGCAGCGGCGAAGGCTTTATCCGTGTATCGTATGCATACAGCATGGAAGAGCTTAAAACAGCATTAGACCGGATAGAAAGCTTTGTCAATAGGCTTTGATTTTCTGCAGATAAGGAAGAAGTGAAAAATGCACATTGTTTTACATGAACCGGAAATTCCGCAAAACACTGGAAATATTGCCAGAACCTGCGCATGTACGCATACGCCCCTGCATCTGATTAAACCGCTGGGGTTTTCTCTGGATGAAAAGCATCTAAAGCGTGCAGGGCTGGATTATTGGGACCAGCTGGAGCTGCACATTTATGAGAGCTATGAAGAGTTTTTGCAAAAAAATCCGGGAGCTAAGATTTTTATGGCCACAACAAAAGCGCCGAACGTATATACGCAGGTGCAGTATGGGCCGCAGGATTATATTATGTTTGGTAAAGAAACAGCGGGTATACCGGAAAGTATTCTGGCGCACCACAAGGAGACCTGTGTTCGGATTCCCATGGGCTCCGGCTTTCGTTCATTGAATCTGTCTAATTCCGTGGCTATTGTTTTGTATGAGGCGCTGCGTCAGCAAAACTTTACGGGTCTTCAGGAGACGGGAGAGCTTAGAAGCTGTGAGTATGTGGAATAAGGAATCATAGAGAATACGGTCTTTTTCTGTATTAAAGGAGAAAAGACAATCTTATGAATGAAAAAGCACTCATTAAACTTGAATTTAATAAAGTAATTGAAAAGCTGGCGGAAAAGGCTGCTTCTGAGGCAGGCAAAGAGAAGTGTCGTCAGCTTAGACCCTCTACTAATTTATTTGAAATTGAAAGATGGCAGCAGGAAACTGATGAAGCACTTCGGTATCTGCTGATCAAAAACACGCCTTCCTTTGGCGGTCTTCATGATATTCGCAGTGCCATCGGCCGGACGGCGATCGGTGGCATACTGGGCATGAAGGAGCTTTTAGATGTGGCAGAATCTCTGTATGTGGTGCAAAAAATCAAAGCATATGGAAAACGTGAAAATAACTTAACCGGAAGCTTTGAAAATCTGGATCCTATGTTTGCAGGCCTGCAGCCTGTGCGCGAGGTGGAGGATGAGGTGCGTCGCTGCATTTTAAGTGAAGAAGAGATGAGCGATAATGCCAGTACAAAGCTGCATAATCTTCGCCGGGAAATTCATATACAGCAGGAGAGGGTCCGCAGCCAGCTGCAAAATATGATTCATTCCAGCACCTATAAGGCGATGCTGCAGGATCAGGTTGTTACAATGAGGGGCGGGCGGTTCTGCCTTCCGGTCAAATCAGAATACAAAAGCAGTGTGAACGGAATGGTGCATGATCAGTCGGCCAGCGGTTCTACGCTGTTTATAGAGCCGCTTTCTGTCGTACAAACCAATAATAAAATCACAGAGCTCATGGTTCAGGAGCAGGAGGAAGTACAGCGTATCCTGCGCGAGCTGAGCCAGCTGGTGCATCAGCACCATGAGGAGCTTATGGCAAACTTTGAGCTACTTACAGAGCTTGACTTTATCTTTGCCAGAGGCCGTTTGGCACTCGAGCTGAATGCAGTTAAGCCACTGATGAATGAACAAGGAATCATAGAGCTGAAGCAGGCAAGGCATCCATTGCTGAATCCTAAAAAGGTAGTGCCGATTACGCTTCGCTTAGGTGGAGACTTTACTTCACTCGTGATTACAGGTCCTAATACCGGCGGAAAAACCGTTACATTAAAGACATTGGGGCTTTTATCGCTGATGGGACAGGCCGGCCTGCATATTCCAACGGCAGACCGCCCTAAATTATCTGTGCTCGATCATGTTTTTGCCGATATTGGAGATGAACAAAGCATTGAGCAGAGTCTAAGCACCTTCTCATCTCATATGGTCAATATCGTAGAGATTTTGGAGCAGGTGACGCCGTGGTCTTTGGTACTCTTCGACGAATTGGGAGCGGGTACGGATCCCACTGAAGGAGCTGCATTAGCACAGGCAATCTTAGAAAATTTGCGGCAGCGCCGCATATTGACGGCGGCTACAACCCATTACAGCGAATTAAAGGTGTATGCGTTATCCACGGAGAGGGTTGAGAATGCTAGCTGCGAATTTGATGTGGATACGCTGCGTCCCACTTACCGGCTCTTGATCGGCGTGCCTGGAAAGAGCAATGCGTTTGCGATTTCCAGCCGTCTGGGGCTTACCGATGAAATTATCCATGAAGCCAAAGAGCTGCTGGAGAGCAATGATGTTAAATTTGAAGATCTGATGAGCGATATGGAGCTTAGAAGAAGGCAGATCGAGGAGGAACAGGGAAGAATCCAGGCGCTGCGGCAGGAGCTGGCGGTGCTTCAGGAAGAAGCCAGGACTGCTAAAGCTAAGCTGGAGCATCAAAAGGAGCGGATTCTCGAGAAAGCGCAGCAGGAGGCACGTGAAACGCTGCGTCAGGCAAAAGAAGAGGCAGATCAGACGATCGCCAGAATGAATAAATTGATTCAGCTGGGCGAGACCGTGGATATGCGGGCGCTGGAAAAGGAGCGCGTCCATCTGCGGGAGAAGGTGAATGAGGCTGAGGAAAGGCTCTATAGGCCGGATGCAGCACCGAGAAAGGCACTGGATATAAAACAGCTGGTACCGGGCGTTAAGGTTAAGCTCACTGGGTTTGACCAGGAATACAGTGTGTTGACAAGGCCGGATAATCGTGGCAATATAACAGTACAGGCTGGCATCATGAAGATGCAGATTAAGCCGGAAGAGATCGAGCGCATTTTATTGGATCCGGAGGATAAGCCCAGAAAGGAAAAGTCTAAGGCATCCGCTATTTCGGCGGGTTCGTTTGCAAAGGCGCAGACGATTCATTTAGAGGTGGATCTGCGCGGGATGCTGACAGACGAGGGGATCAGTGTGCTGGATAAATATCTGGATGACGCGTATCTGGCCGGAATGCCGCAAATCAGAGTGATTCATGGAAAAGGGACGGGCGCAATGCGTAAGGCGGTGCATCAATATTTGCGCAAAGCGGCGCATGTGACCTCCTACCGCTTGGGGACCCTTGGGGAAGGAGATACAGGCGTAACCGTAGTGGAGATTAAAAAACGCAAATGAGAAGGAGGCAGGAGCCATGAATGGAAAGCAGCGGATTTTAATTGCAGATGACGAAAGCAATATTGCAGAATTGATTTCCCTCTATCTAACAAAAGAAGGATATGAAACGCAGAAGGCCGGCGATGGCAAAGAGGCCTTTCGCATGGTGCAGTCATTTAATCCGGATTTGATCATTTTAGATATTATGATGCCGGAAATGGACGGCTATGAGTTCTGCCGGGAGGTACGAAAAAACAGTACGGTTCCTATTATTATGCTGACAGCTAAGGGAGAGACGTTTGATAAGGTTTTAGGTCTGGAGCTGGGAGCAGATGATTACATGGTCAAGCCCTTTGATACTAAGGAGCTGGTTGCGCGTGTGAAGGCCGTGCTGCGGCGGCTGGAAAATAAAGAAAGTAATGCAAAGAAGCTTTCTTTTGAAAATCTAACGATCAATCTTTCTAATTATTCCGTCAGCTATTGCGGGGAAAATGTGGAGATGCCGCCTAAAGAGCTGGAGCTTTTGTTTTACTTAGCTTCGCATCCCAATCAGGTGTTTACCAGAGAACAGCTGCTCAATCAGATATGGGGATATGAGTACTATGGCGATACCAGAACGGTGGATGTTCATATCAAGCGCATCAGAGAAAAGCTTGGTTCAGAGGAAGAACATACAAAGTGGAGCATTAAAACGGTTTGGGGAGTAGGCTATAAATTTGAAGTCAACGCATAAACAAAAAGAGGGAAAGGAAGGCAAATCCTTCCTTTCTCTCCGAGTAAAAATGATGGGGACATACGTACTGCTTCTTATTGTAATTTTAGTTGTTGTAGCCTGT
Source organism: Lachnospiraceae bacterium (assembly GCA_022794035.1). Taxonomy (NCBI): domain Bacteria; kingdom Bacillati; phylum Bacillota; class Clostridia; order Lachnospirales; family Lachnospiraceae; species Lachnospiraceae bacterium. The sequence goes on from JAAWDX010000009.1 coordinate 98,484, forward strand.
GTACTGCCCATGGTTTTTAATGAATATTTTTTGGCAGAAAAGAAAAAGGATCTGGAAAAGACAAGAGAAATCATCACACAGGTTTTGACAGAAAAGGATTTTCGGACAGAAGCAGAAGCGCAGACCATTTTGGAAACGGCCGCTCAGGCATCTGATATTAATATTTGGATCTGCACGCCGATCGATGAAAATACGGTGCGCATCCATCCCTTTGGCAGTACGACTAATAAAGTAGAAAATCTGGATTTTAATTCGCTGACAGCAGCAGAGAAGTATTTGGTGAAACAGGTTGTAGAGGGAGACAATATTGGATTTACCTTAAATACATTTCCCACAGCCTTTTATGGACAGACCATTTCGCTTGGCTATCAGCAAAGCTATCTGGAGAATGTGCCATTTCCGATGGGCAGTGAAACGGGGATGATCTCTCTCAGCAAAGAGGGAGCCGTCTTTTTGCATGTAGCACTGGATGATATTTCCATGACTACGGCCGGTATCTTTAAAATGGTATTGATCACCCTGTTTTTGGTGTCACTGGCAGCAACGTTGATTACATTTCTGATGAGCAATAATATTCTGGAGCCCGTTAACCAGATGAAAAAGGCAGCTGAAGCGATTACTAAGGGAGATTTTTCTCAGGAAATTCATATTACCTCTCATGACGAGGTGGGAGAGCTGGCGCGGTCCTTTAATGAAATGGCCAAAGAGCTTCAGGCAGTGGATACGCTGCAAAGTGATTTTATTGCTAATATTTCTCATGACTTTCGTTCACCGCTTACCTCAATTAAGGGATATGTAGAAGCGATGCTGGATGGTACGATCCCAGAAGAGCTGTTTACTAAATATCTGTCGATTGTTCTGGAAGAAGCGAACCGTCTGACCAAAATGACGAATAATGTGCTGGATCTGACTAAAATGGAAAACGGACAGATTGAGCTGCATCTGATCAATTTCGATGTCAATGAAATGATTGTTAAGCTGGCGTTAAGCTTGGAGCAGAGAATCGAAGAGAAAAAAATACAAATGCAGTTTCAGTTTATTCAGGAAAAGCTTTTTGTGAATGCGGATCTGGATTTGATTCAGCGTGTTGTTTATAATCTTTTAGATAATGCGCTCAAATTTACGGAAGAAGGCGACTCGATCACGGTAGAGACCAGCATTGTAGCAAGAAAGGCTTATATTGTCATCTCTGATACGGGCAGCGGAATCAGCGAGGAGGCGCTCCCGCATGTTTTTGAACGCTTCCATAAGGGAGATAAATCCAGAGGCAAGAATAAGCTGGGAGCCGGTCTCGGTCTGGCGATTGTGAAGCAAATTATTTTGAATCATCATGAAGATATTACGGTGCGCAGCAAAGAGGGAGAAGGCACACGGTTTGCCTTTACGCTTCCGCTGGCTTATCGGTATAATCTGGTTGAGAAAAAATAAGCAGTATATTGAATAGAAGGGAGAAAGACATGGAAGAGCAGAATATGAATCAGATGCCTCAAAATGAAGGGCAGAGGCAGGAGGCAGGCGCACAGCAGCCTGGCGCTCAGCCGCCGCAGCAAGGACAGCCGGGCGCTTATCCCTATCAGCAGCCGGGAGCCTCTTATTCTTATCAACAGCCGCGGTATCAGCAAAGACCATCGTATTATACGCCCTATATGGGAAACCAGCCCACAATGCCGCCTATGCGCAGACCGAAAAAGCATAACGGATGGAAAGTGGCCATTGCACTGGTCTGCTCCTTTGCTTTTTTGATTTCTGTGATTGCCGGTGTGAAGATAAGCGCGCTTTTGCTGCAAAAGCCGGGAGGTAGCGGCAATTTTGTACTGCCGCAGGCCAGTACAAACGAAGAAAATATGGGATATTTAAAATCTGTGCAAAATTCATCCTATGAATCCGTATCCGATATTGCGGAGGATGTGGGCAAATCAGTGGTTACCATTATCATCAGTATTTCCTACGGCAGCAGCTTTGAGAGCTATAAGGCTGAATCTCTGGGATCGGGTGTGATCATAGGAGAAGAGGGCGATAAAATATATATTGCTACCAATTATCATGTGATTGCAGAGGCTTCTGATGTGAGCATTATCGCAGGCTCTGATGATTCAACCACCATTCAGGCATATTATCAGGGGGCTGATGCTGACACGGATCTAGCTGTGATCTATATCAAAAAGTCGGATGTGCCGGAAAGCATTTATGATCAGATTAAGATTGCGACCTTAGGTGACAGCAGTACGATGCGTCTTGGCGATCTGGCCATTGCCATTGGCAGCCCGGTCGACAAACGCTTTGGCAATTCAGTCACAGCAGGCGCTATCAGCGGACTCGAGCGCAGTGTTACTTTTGTAGATGAAGAGACCAATGTTAGTCAGACCATGACGCTGATGCAGACGGATGCCGCAATCAATCCCGGAAATTCTGGAGGAGCCTTGGTCAATGGTCGGGGCGAGGTAATCGGTATTAACAATGCAAAGATCAGCTCTACGGAAGTAGAGGGAATGGGCTTTGCCATCCCGTCCAACATTGCCAAGCCGGTTCTGGAGCAGCTGATCAATTACGGCAAGGTTAGCCGTCCTTATATTGGCATTACGGGAACCAATGTAATAGGATATCAGAATTTTGCCGCTGAATATCAGATTGTATCCGGCGTAATTGTCATTTCTGTGGTAGACGGAGGACCTGCCGCTATAGCGGGTCTGCAGGTGTACGATGTGATTTTGACCTTTAATGATAAAACCATCGAGACCTTTGATGATTTGACGGCTGCGATCCAAGAAGTAGAAATCGGCGATACCGCTACGATTGAGGTGCTGCGAGGCTATCAGGAGGATCAGCCGCAGACGGTGAGTTTGACTGTGAAAATTGCAGAAAAAGACTCTACGGGAAGAAAGTGAGAGAAGGCATATATGGAATGGATTGAGCAGCTTAAAGAAGGGCAGCATGTGATCGAGCATTATCTGTGTAAGGATAAGCAGATGATGATGGCCCGCAATGGTAAAAACTATTATAAACTGATTCTGGAGGATAAGACGGGCTCGATCAATGCCATGGTCTGGGAGATCGGTCCGCAGATTCAGCCGTTTGACCGCGGCGATATCATAAAGGTAGATGCAGTAGTCGGTAACTATCAGGGAATACCACAGCTGAGCGTCACACGGATTCGCCGCAGCGAGGAGAGCGAGTATCAGGTCGGAAGCTATTTTCGGACAGCCAGAACGCCGGTACAGGACTTATATGAGCGCACGCAGCAGTATATAGGGCAGATTCACGACATAGGCTTAAAGAAACTGGTACAGAGCTTTTATACAGATGATCCGGCGCTGATCGAGCAGCTCAAAAAGCATCCTGCCGCCAAGAGTGTGCATCATAATTATATCGGCGGTCTTTTGGAGCATACGGTGTCTGTCACTGCGATCGCCTCTTATCTGGGCAGCCTCTATCAGGGGACGAATGCAGATCTTTTGCTGGCAGGTGCATTGCTTCATGACATTGGCAAGCTGCGTGAGATTGAGCCGCTTCCCCTGAATGAATACAGCGATGAAGGGCAATTTCTGGGACATATTGCACTTGGCTACATGATGGTGCATGAAAAGGGAAGCATGGTCGCGGAGCTAGATCCGGGGCTGCTCATGCAGCTGGAGCATATGATTTTGTCACATCATGGCGAACTCGAATTCGGTTCGCCCAAGGTGCCCTCTAGCCTCGACGCGATGATTCTGCATATGGCAGATCTGACGGATTCCAAGCTAAAGCAGGTGGAGGACGCCGTAGAAATGGATCATAGCGAGGGAAGCTGGACGGCCTATCACCGCATCTTAGGGCGTACCTTTTATAAACCGAATGAGGCAGGCTTATGAAACCACATGCAAAGGCTCCGGTAGAAAAAAACCAGGATATCGAGCTTACCATTGAGGATCTGGGAAGCCGAGGAGAAGGCATTGGACGGTTTCAAGGCTTTACGGTATTTGTAGAAGGAGCGCTTCCGGGCGAAACCATTCAGGCGCACATTGTACAGGTACGCCCGCATTTTGCCTTCGCCAAGCTTAGCCGCCTTATAAACGCATCGCCAGAGCGGATAGAGCCTTCCTGCCCGCTGGCGGGAAAGTGCGGCGGTTGTCAGCTCAGTCACATGTCCTATCAGGGACAGCTTAAGTATAAGCGGGAGAAGGTTAAGCAAGTCCTCGAGCGCATCGGGCATTTTTCAGCGGAAGAGATAGAGAGGGGTTTAGCCAAAGAGACGTTTGGCATGCCGCAGGGCTGCTGGCAGCACTATCGTAATAAAGCACAGTTTCCGGTACAAAAAATTACGCAGCCGCAGGGCAGAACGATCCATGCCGGGTTCTTTGCGCCGCGCAGCCATCGGTTGCTTCCGGTGTATGATTGTGAGCTGCAGTCTGAAAAGGCGAATGAGCTGATTGCTGAGATTACAGAATTTATGAGAGCCAGGGAGGTTTCTGTCTATGATGAGAATACGCATCAGGGGCAGATTCGCCATGTGCTGATCCGGTCAGGCTATGCGACAGGGCAGATCAGTGTGTGTCTGGTAATCAATGGGAAGCGGCTGGAGCAGGAGGCCGAGTGGACTGCGCTGATGCAGCGGCTGCAGGTAAGCAGCTTTTGTGTGAATTTCAATCAGGATAGGGGCAATGTAATTTTAGGAAAAAGGACAGAGGTCCTTTTTGGAACGCCCTATATAGAGGATCATCTGGGAGATCTGAGGTTTCAGATTTCTCCGGCCTCGTTTTATCAGGTGAATCCGCGGCAGACGGCTTGCTTATATGATACGGCGCTGGCACTGGCAGATCTGTCTGGCGATGAGATTGTGTGGGATGCCTATTGCGGGATCGGCACGATTTCTCTATTTTTAGCGCAAAAGGCGAAGAAGGTGTATGGCGTGGAGATCGTGCCGGAGGCGATTGAAAATGCCAAGATCAATGCGCGTCTTAATCAGCTGGAGAATGTAGAGTTTTATGTAGGAAAAGCGGAGGAAGTGATCCCTGCGCTTTATAAAGAGAAAGGAATTCGGGCAGATGTGATGGTGGTGGATCCGCCGCGGGCAGGCTGTGAGGAGGCGCTGCTGCGCACTATATTGGAGATGGCGCCGCAGAAGCTGATCTATATATCCTGTGATCCGGCTACTCTGGCAAGAGATTTGGATCTAGTATGCCATCAGGGAAATTATCATTTAGAAGCTGTGCAGTCGGTGGACATGTTTCCGCAGACAGCGCATGTGGAAAGTATCGTGTTGCTTTCAAAACTTAAATCAAATAAGTTGAAGCATATTAATGTGGAATTAGAGATGGATGAATTTGATTTGACGGCGGCGGAGAACAAAGCCACTTATGAAGAAATTAAGGATTATGTATTGAAACAAAGCGGATTAA